>NZ_CAACUY010000001.1 GCF_900659615.1 Actinomadura fibrosa
AGGAGGCGGAACGGCTCGCCCGGCGGCTGTCCGGTGCCTGACCCTCAGCACGGCGCGAGCGCGGGCACGGCGCAGGCGCGCTCGACCGCCTCCTCGAACCGGGAGCGCCAGCGCTCGGCGTCGTCGTGCAGCCGCGGGGTGAGCCCGCAGTCGCCGCCGAGCACGGCGACGAGCCGTCCCGCGATCCAGCCGGCCGCGGGCTCGGCGGGCGCGACGGTGAGCACCTGCAGGTAGCAGGCCGCCAGCTCCGCCCCGGCTCGTCGTCGGCGGGTCGCCTCGTTGGCCGTCCGGACCGCCGCGGCCAGCCGGTCGGCGTACGAGGCGGCGGCCGCCGGGGACGTCGTGGTCACGGCCCGCGCCGCGACCTCCAGCACGGTGGCGCGCTCCCGGGCGGGCGTCTCCGGATCCAGCAGGGCCAGCCGGCGGTGCAGCCGCGGCAGGGCGGCGCCGCCCTGCTCAAGTCCGGAACGGCACAGGGCCCGCACCTCCCGTCCGGCCAAGCCCTTCGTCTCGCGCTCGACGAGCATCAGCGCCGTACAGGTCGTCCTGCGCCGGTACCGGCGGCGGGCCTGCACGAGGTCGTGGCCGCGGGCGCGGGCCAGCGCCAGCAGCTCCGCCGGCCGCAGCCCGACCGGGCTGATCGGCGCGGGCAGCAGGCGGTCCCGAGTCAGGGCCAGCAGCGCCAGCGTCTCCGCGTTGCGGTGCACCAGCGCGGCCGCGGCGCGCAGCCACGGGTCTCCGACGGCCGGTGGCACGGGTTCCGCCGCGAGCAGAGCCCCCTGTGCGAGGAAGAGCGCGAGTCCCGTGCCGGGAAGGGGTTCGTCACCACGCATACCGAACGCCTTTCCGATCTCCCCGCCGGCGATGCCGGGTGCCCGCGAGGCACCCGGCCTGTGGGATCGAGCATGAGCCCGGCCGCCTGGCCGGAGCGCCCATTCCAACAAACGATCTGATCCTTAGAATCCCTGGTGAAGCAGGACCGCTCGGTGGACGCTTTCATTTTCCGGTGAACAGATCATGGGGGCGTCATGTGCGAGGAGCGCTTGGCGGAGATCGACGCTCTGCTGGCCGAGCTTCCGGAAGCGGAGAAGGGACTGCGTGCCCGTTTGCTGCTGGAGGAAGGCGTCCTGCGCGCCGATCTGATATTGCGTCTCCATCCCGACGATCACGCCGACCGCGCTCCCGCGACCGCCGGGTCCGTCGCGGCAGCGATCGACGCGCTGGCCGCCGGGACCGCCGAGACGGTCGACGGCCCCGGTTCCGGCCGCACGGCCGGGCTGCTGCGCCTCGGCGTCCTGCACTTCGTACGGTTCCATGCCTTCGACGGGCCTCCCGGGGACCTCGACCGCGCCGCGGCGGCCCTCGACGAGGTGGCGGACGCCCCGGACGCCACCGAACCCGAAGAGGCTCTGGCCGGGCTTCTCCTCGGCAACCTGCTCATCGCCCGGCACCTCCCCCGCGAGTTGCGGGCGGGCGCCGGCGAGGGTGGAGGGCCCGGGCTCAACGCCATGTTCCCGCTCTTCGCCGGCTTCACGTTCGACGCCGCCGCCGGCGGCTCCGACGTCGAGCGCGCGGTCGAACTCCTGGAGCGCCAGGCGTCGAGCGCCTTCTGGCCGCCGCAACTGCGCGCCACCGCCCGGGTGACGGCGCGCTGCGGCCGGATCCTGCTCGGCGACCTGGCCCAGGGCATCGCGTTGCTGGGCGACATGCTGACCGATCCGGACGCGCTGGCGATGCTGGGCGGCACGGCCGCCGAGCAGGACGCGCTCCGGATCTGGGTGGCCGCCGAGCAGGCGGCGCTGGACGGCCGGCCCGATCGGCTGGAGCCGGTGCTGGCCGAGGCCCGCCGCCTGCTCGGCCATCTGGACCCCGGCGCGCCGATGGCGGCGCCGCTGGCGCATCTGCTGGGCAGCCGGGCGCTCACGGCCGACGCGGCGGACGCGGCCGTCGCCCTCCTGTCACGCGCCTACGCCGAGACCGCCGCAGACCATCCGTTCCATCTGCTGATCCAGGACCTCTACAGCCGCGCAGCACTCCAGGCGGCGCTGGAGGACCCCGGCACGGCACCGGACTTCGCCGGTGTCGACGCAGCCGTCGAACCGGCGGAGCGGTTGCTGGCCGAGACCCTGGAACGCGGTGCCGACGCCCCCGACCTCGGGCGGGCCGAGCTGATGTCCGGAATCGGCCTGGCGCTGCGCTCCATCCGCGCCGGCGCCGAGGCGGACCGTCGCGCGGCGCTCGCCCGGCTCACCGAGGCGCTCGGCCACCTCCCCGAGGACGACCCGGTCCGTCCGGCCGGGGTCGCGATGGCCGGAGCACTGCTCGCCGAGGCCGGCATCGTCCACGGCGCGCTCCAGAACTCCGCCGCTGGACGGGCCTTCCTGGCGGACGCCGAACGGCTGCTCCAGGATCGAGCCGACGACTCACCCGAGGCGCTAGCGATGCTCGGTCCCGCCGTCGTCTTCATCGCCCAGGACGCCTGGGAGCGCGGCGACGCGGACGCGCTCCGCACCACGCTGGGGCAGGCCGCGAGCACACTCGACCGGCTGCCGGCGGGCCACCGTGCCCTGCCCCTGATGGAGGCGGTGGCAGCGCTCGTCCGGCTCCGGTTGGCGCAGAGCACCGGCGACGCGGACGAACTCCGCGCTGCCCTCGACGAGTTCTCGGCCGTCGCGGAGGGGGACGGTCCGGGCGACGAGGAACCGCTCCGCGAAGCGCTCGCGGGACTGGCCGCGTGCGCCGACATCGTCCGCGCCCTCCTCGACGGGGACACCGCACAACTCGAATCGGCGCTGGAGCGGCTCACCGGCACCGCAGGCACGGTGCACTTCGCCGCTACGCTGAGGGCTCCGCTGCTGGCGGCCCTGACACTGGCCCGGCTGGCCGGTGATCCCGCCGATCTGGAGGCCGTGCTCCGCCTGGCGCGGGAGGCGTTGGATCTGATGACGCCCGACTCGGGCACGGCCCTCGCCGGTGACCTGCTGGTCGCCGTCGCCGAGGCGCTGCGCGCCCACGGCCGCTCCCCCGCCGAGCGCGCCGAAGCCGTCGGCTTCGGGCTGCGCGCGCTGCGCGCCCGCGCCCGCGAGGTCCTCCTGCAGGTCGGAGCGGAGGACGGGATCGTCCGGGCCAGGGCCGCCGGCGTCCTCGCCCAGCGGATCGCCGCCTGGGCACTGGAGGACGGCCGCCTCGACGACGCGGTGGCCGCGCTCGAACTGGGCCGCGGGCAGGTCCGGCACGCCGCGCTGTCGTTCGGCACGATCCCGGACCGCCTCCGGTCCGCCGGGCGGCCCGACCTGGCCGACCGGCTCGCCGCGCACCCGCCGCGCCCGTTCGCGCACGTCCCGGCCCTCGACGAGGTCATCGGCGCGATGACCGGCGGCGCCCTGGCCGCCGACCTCCACCGCGAGGCGCTGGACGTCCTCGCCGATCGGCCCGAGACCGACCGGCTGCTGCCGCCTCCTGCGCTCGCCGATCTGCGCGCGGCCCTGGACGCGGCCGGCGCCGACGCGCTCGTGTACCTGCTCAGCGCGCCGGGGACGGGCTGGGCGCTCCTGGTCCCGGCGGACGAGGCGGCCGGGCCGAGCGCGATCCGGCTGCGGCCGCTCGCCGAGGAGGCGCTCGAACCGGTGCGGGCGTTCGCCGCCGCCCACGACGTGCGCCGCGGCGACCGGCCGGACGACGGCGCCTGGCACGGCGCCGTCGGCACCGTCTGCGACTGGGCCTGGCCCGGGCTGATGGAGGAGGTGCTGGCCGGCTGCGCGGGCGCGGCGGGCGGCCGGATCCCGCGGATCGTCCTCGCGCCGACCGGGATGCTCGGCCTCGTCCCCTGGCACGCGGCCCGGTACGCGACGGACGGCGGGCCGCGCCACCTCTGCCAGGACGCCGTCGTCTCCTACGCCGCGTCAGGGCGGCAGCTCGTCGCGGGCGCGGCGGCGCGCCGGCCGGCGTCGGCCCCGCGGACGGTGCTGGTGGGAGACCCCGACGACAGTCCCGGACGGGATCTCCGGGACGCGGAGACCGAGGTGCTGGAACTGCGCCGCGCCTTCTATCCCGGTGCGCGGGTGTTCGGGCAGGTGGACGTCCCGGACGGGGAGCGGGCCTCGGTGCCGGCCGTCCGCGCCGCGCTCCGGACCGCGACGCGGGTGCACTGCGCCTCCCACGCGGTCGCGCTCGAAAACCCGACGGACTCGGCGATCCTGCTCGCCCCCGACGGCACGGGCGACGGCCGGCTGCGGGTGGCGGGGCTGCTCGACCCGCTGGAACCCGGTTGCCCGCACTGCGCCCTGCTGGTGCTGAGCTCGTGCGAGTCGGACCTGGCCGCGGCCCACTACGACGAGGCGCTCACCCTCGCCACCGCGTTCCTGGTGGCGGGAGTGTCGGAGGTCATCGGCTCGCGGTGGCTGGTCGGCGACCAGGCCACGGCGGTGATGATGTTCGTGCTGCACGAGGAGATGGCCTACGGACTGCCCCCCGCGGACGCGCTCAACGCGGCGCAGCAGTGGATGGCCGACCCCGGGCGCTGCGTGGAGCGGCTCCCTCCGGCGCTGCGGAGCCTGCTCGCCTGGCAGCGGGCGCCGCTGGACTCGCCCGGGCACTGGGCGGCCTTCACCCACCAGGGGCTCCCCGCCGCGACGGCCGGCTAGAGCCGCCGCGCGATGCGGCCGGCCGCGCCCTTCCAAGAATCCGGAAACGGCGTTGGAACGACTCGAAGCCTTCCAAGAAGTGCCGCATAATTTGGAACAATCCCTCGCCGCACGACCGGGGAATCATGCCTCGGCAATGGATGCGTCGAGTATTCTCAATTGAAATTGCCTATCGGTGCCCGGGACGATGATGTTCTGTTGGAAAAGCCTTGCGAGAACCGCCGGAGACGCCGAGTTCGATGGGGACGCGGAGCTGCTCGCGCTGCTTCCGCCCCGCTCGCCGGTCTCCGGGCCGTTCCGCTTTCCCGCCGTCGCCGAGTGGATCGGGCCGCGCACCGGCCCGATGTTCGCCGATCCGCCTCCCGCCATCTCGCCGGACGTCCCGCGCCTGCCCCCTCGGGTGACGGCCGGGCCGCGGTTCATCGCGCGTCCCTTCGGACGCCGGCTTCTGGACGAATCCGCTCTCCAGGCCCGCCGGGCGGGGCTTGGCACGCACGACAAGGAGCACGGCGATGGCTGAGCCGACACCCCGCGGCCGAGCACCGCACACCGATCCCCGCGGGAGCGGGCCGCCCCCGCGGATCCGCACGCCGCTGATCTGGTTCTCCGGCGCCGATCCGGAGATCCTGGCGAAGTCCCCGGGGGACCGGGCGCGCTACACCGGCATGGGCAGCGCGGTGCTGTTCACCGCCGCGATGGGCGGCCTGTCGATGTGCGTCGCGATGCGGATGGCCCTGCACCTGCCGCTCGCCGCCGCGGTGCCGGTCGCCGCCGGATGGTTCCTCGGTATCGCCGGCCTGGACCGCTGGCTGGTCAGCTCGATGGACAAGCCGTCCGGCGACACGGACGACTCGGACACCTGGGACGCGCCGGCCCCGGCACGCCACCCCGCCTGGCTCGCCGTCCCGCGGCTCGTCCTGGCGATGCTGTTCGGCCTGGTGATCTCGACCCCCCTCACGCTGCTGATCTTCGACTCGGAGATCAAGCCGGAGATCCAGAAGATCCACCAGCAGGAGTGGGACGAGCACACCCACGTGACGCAGACCGGCTCGTCCGGCGTGACGATCAAGAATCTGCAGGCGCGGAAGGCGCAACTGCAGGAGGTCGTCAACAGCGGGGGAAGGAGCGGCGACCCCGCGGTCAGCAACGGTGACGTGCTCGCCTACGACAGGCAGCTGGGCGACCTGCAGCACCGGTACGACGGTGAGATGATGAAGGCGGCCTGCGAGAGCGACGGCGAGAACAAGGGCGGCGACTGCTCCGGCACCTCCGGCAGGAGCGGCTGCGCGAGCCTGTGCCAGTCCCACCGGAGCGCCGCGGCGCGGCTGCGCTCGCAGATGGAGGGCATCAAGAAGCAGCGCGCGGCCCTCGTGAGCCGCCTCCGGCGCCAGGACACCGCCACCGTCAAGGAGCGCCTCGACCAGGCCACCCGGGACCTCGGCAAGGTCGACCAGCAGTTGACCGCGCTCCAGCAGGGCCAGGCCGACATCGACGCGAAGTGGCGCAAGGAGAACCAGGACAACGAGGGCCTCCTGATCCGCATGGAGGCGCTGGACCGGGCGGCCAAGGGGCACGGGACGCTGCAGGCGTCCAGGGCCGTGCTGTTCCTCTTCTTCACCGCGATCGAGTGCCTGCCGGTCATCGTCAAGCTGATGATGAGCGGCGGGGCCTACGAGGCGCTGGCCCGGGAGCGCAGGAAGCGCGACGAGGTCAACGGCAAGCGCGAGATGAAGGTCCGCGACCGCGTCGACGCCCAGCGGTACGAGGACGAGATGTACCACGCCGACCGGCTGCGGGCGGCGCGGCGGTCCATCATCGACGATCTCGTCGAGGAGACCTCGGTGCTGGAGAAGGACGTCGCCCGGCGGCTCCTGCACTGGTGGCACCTGCGGGCGACGGGCCGGCTGCCGGCCCCGCCGGCCCAGGCCCTGCCCGGTGGGCCGTCACCCGCGCCGCCGCTCGCGCCGCAGGCCGCCGACATGTTCCGGCCCGCGGCGCCTCCGGGCCCGGCCCCCGCGAGCCCGGCGCCGTTCGCCCCCCAGGCCTACCCTCCGCCGCCGTCCGGGCGGGCGGAGCACTCACCGAGCACCATCCAGGTGCCGTCCACGAACGCCCCGGCGTCCGACGCCGGGCAGGGCGCCGCTCCGGGCATCGGCGGGCTGCCGCACATGGACGTGGTCCCCTCCGGGGCGGGGGCGCCGGGTTCCGCTCCGGCCGCCGGGACGCCGGGCGGCCGCGGAGCGGCGACACCGGACCATGAGAACGGCCGGCGCCGCGGAGGCAACTGAGACCCGGATCCGAGCAGGAAGGCGGCGCGCTGACGCCATGGACGAGACGCACGAGATGCTGAACATCGCGGAGACCTGCACCGGCACGCGGGCCCTCGGCCCCGGGCTGCGGGCGGTCGCCTGGACCCAGGGCTGCCCGTTCCGGTGCCGGGGCTGCCTCGCGCCGGACTGGATCGAACAGAGGCCGGCGCGGGCGATGACGCCCGCAGGCCTCGCCGCGGAGCTGCTGACCGACCCGGACGTCACCGGGCTCACGTTCTCCGGCGGCGAGCCGATGGAGCAGGCCGCCGGGCTCGCCGAGACGGCCCGGCTCGCCCGTGCGGACCGCGACCTGACGCTGGTCTGCTTCACCGGATACCGCCTGGAGGACCTGCGCGGCAGGCCCGGCCCGGAGGCGCTGCTGGCGCAGGTGGACGTGCTGATCGACGGCCGGTACGTGGACGTCCTCGACGACGACCGGGGGATGCGCGGCAGCTCGAACCAGCGCGTCCACCGGCTCACCGGGCGGATGGCCGGATTCGACTTCGCGACCGGCGCGCGCCGCGCCGAGATCAGGCTGCGGACCGCCGACGCCCTGCTCGTCGGCGTGCCGTCCGAGACCGTACGGGGCGCCTGGCGGCGGATCGGGCGCCCATGAGCTGCACCGGCCACATCGCGAGAGGACTCACCGTGAGCGGAGCCAAGACGATCAGCGTCGACCAGGGCGCCTGGCGGCAGGCCCAGCGGGCCGCCAAGGACCTCGCGCAGGTTCGCCGCGACATGCCGCGGCTGCTCGACAACGTCCGGCAGCAGACGCGGGCGGACCTCGATCGCGCCGTGTCCGCGGTGAACCGCCGCCAGGACCGGACGGACCGCACGCTGCGGGCGCTGAGCGACCACACCCGCGACCTCGAACGGCGCACCAGCGCGCGGCTCCGCGAGCAGGCGGGCCAGATCCGCGCGGTGAAGGCGGAGACCAAGCGGCTCGGCCGCGAGATCGACCGGGAGCGGGCGGAGCGGCGCCGCGAGATCGGCATGCTCGACGCGCGCATCACCGACATCACCGAACGCCGCGACCGGGCGTCCCGGCAGGCGCTCGCGCTGTTCGAGGACGCCAAGACCATGGCGGCCGCCATCGGGGAGCTGCCGCACGAGCGCTTCGCGCCCGGCCGCCTCCGGAAGCTGGAGCAGCGGCTCGCGCAGACCGTCTCCACCCTCAACGAGCAGGACCCCGCGTTCTCGCTCAGCCTCGTGCACGACCTCTACTTCGACCTCAGCGACCTGCGCGTGGACGTCGAGGAGGCCGCGGCCGAGTGGAACCAGGCCCGCTTCCAGGCGCTGGAGGCGCTGCGCGCCGCCGACGGGGCCGCGGGCTCGAACGCGCGGGTCCCGATGCGCGGTACGGACGGCGCCGAGCTCCAGGGCGCCGACATGGACGTCGACTTCTGGACCGACGGGGAGCTGGTCGGGCTGCTCGACCGGATCCGCGCGCAGGCCGGTGTCGTCGTCGACGACGACTGCCCGCTGACCGTGGACCAGTTGCGCGAGATCGTGCAGCGGGACGCGCCCGCTTACGAGCAGGAGCTCACCGGCCTGCTGGAGCGCGCCTGGACCCGGGTGCTGGCGTCGCAGCAGCGCGCCAACACCGCGGAGGTCGCCATCGCCGCGTTCGAACAGCAGGGCTACAGGCTGGACGACGAGACATGGGAGGGCGAGGACTTCCGGGGCGCCCACTACAGCAAGATGGTGGCGCCGCTCGGCGGCAGCGAGATCGTCGTCGAGATCGCTCCGGACGGCGACGACGGCATGGCGATCAAGCTGCTGTCCTACGACCAGGACCCGTCCGAGACCCGCCGCCACCAGCGCACCGACGTCCTGCTGGGCGTCCTGCGCGAGTCCGGCATCCCGGTGGGCGCGCCGCGCGACCGCGGCACCGAGCCCACCCCCGCGGAGGGGGACCTGGACGCGATCCGCAGGCGGCAGCGGCGTGCCGGCTGAGGCTCCGGTCGTCGCCGCCCGGCTCGGCCCGCTGCACCGGGCGGCCAGGAACGGCGACCCGACCTTCCTGCTGTACGGGCCGGGGGTCCAGGACGTCTTCGTGGACGCCGCCCTGCGCCGCAGCGACCTGTCCCAGGCACTGCACGAGGCGCTGACCGCCGCGGGCTTCGGCCGGGTCGTGTTCTTCAACCTGGACACGATGCTGACCGTGCGCGCCGAGTCGTCACGGCTCGCCGGACGGGACGCGTCGCGGGCGCGCGGGGACGGGGAGGACGCCCCGGCGGCCCGCGGCGGCAAGCGCATCCGGGGACCGATGGGCTTCTACCAGGTGAGCACGCGTCCCGCGGCCGGCGACCGGGCGGCGCCCCCGCCGTCGCGGTCCGCGCCGGTGGCGATGACCGACGAGTCCGCCCTCGACGCGATCACCGGCCTGATGCGCGACGCGACGCTCCGCACGGCCATCGTCCTGGAGAACGTCGAGGTGCTGGAGCGGCATCTCAGCGGGCTCCGGCAGCTCGCCGTCTCGCTCGACTCGTGGCTCGGCGGCAGGCACGGCGCCGGCAACGCCTGCGTCCTCGTGTTCGTCAAGGAGCATCTCGCCGACGTCGAGCGGTTCGCCGCGCAGAGCCGGAACCTGCCCGGCCTCCTGCAGTCGGCGATCGCCGCGGAGAAGGGGCGCGGCTCGCCCGGCCTCATCGGGCCGCCGGAGGAGGCCGAGCTGGCCGGGCTGGTGCACCGGGCCAGGCTGCTGGAGAACCTGGAGATCGGTGACTGGAGCGCGCTGGCCCAGACGGTGCGGCTGATGGCGCGCGAGCGCGGCCCGCTGCGTGCCTGGGAGAACACGCTGGCCCGGCTCGCCGCCGACCGCGTCCCGCTCGACACCGCCCGGCTGCGCGCCGAGGGCCGGATCACCGGCCCCGACCTCGGCGCGGGCACCGTATGGGACCGCCTCGCGGAGCTGCGCGGCCTGGACACGGTGCGGGACGCCCTGGAGGGGCTGCGGTGGCGTCCGCCGCAGGGCAGGGAGAAGAGCGCCCTCCACATGGTGTTCACCGGCAACCCCGGCACCGGCAAGACCACGGTGGCGCGCCTGGTGGGGGACATCATGCTCGACCTCGGGCTGCTGCGCAGCGGTCACGTCGTCGAAGCCGACGCCGGCCGGCTGGTGGGGCAGTACGTCGGCGAGACCGCCGTGAAGACGAACCGCGTCATCGACGAGGCCCTCGACGGCGTGCTGTTCATCGACGAGGCGTACGGCCTGAGCGACCAGGCCGAGGGCGGCTTCGGCAGCGAGGCGATCACCGTGCTGCTGCAGCGGATGGAGAACGAGCGGGACCGGCTGGTGGTCATCGTCGCCGGCTACACGCGGGAGATCGGCGAGTTCCTGCGCACCAACCCGGGCCTGGCGAGCCGGTTCCCGCAGGAGTTCCGGCTGGAGTTCCCCGACTACGAACCAGGCGTCCTGCTGGAGATCGCACGGGCCGGGTTCAGCGACCTCGGGCTGAGCGCGGGCGAGGAGTTCGGACCGGCGCTCGAAGGGGTCGTCGCGCGGATGCACCGGCACCGTTCGGCCCGGTTCGGGAACGCGCGGGAGATGCGCGCCCTCGTGCAGGACACCGGTGCCCGCTGGGCCCGGCGGGTGCGCGACCAGCGGGACCTGCCGCTGCTCCCCGAGGACCTGCCGCCCGAGCACCTGCGGGCCGCCGGGGCACCGCCCCCGCTCGCCGACCTGCTCGGCCCGCTCGAGGCGATGACAGGGCTGCGGCAGGTGAAGGACGCGATCCGCGGCATGGTGCTCCGGCTGGAGCTGAACCGCAGGCGCGGCCAGGGCGAGATCGTCGCCCCGCACATGGCCTTCCTCGGCCCGCCCGGCACCGGCAAGACGACCGTGGCGCGGGAGATCGGCACCATCCTGCACCGCCTCGGGCTGCTGAGCCGCGGCCACGTCGTCGACGTCGGGCGCTCGAAGCTCGTCGGCGGTTACGTCGGGCAGTCCGCGATCCGCACCGAGGAGCGGATCGAGGAGGCCGACGGCGGGGTGCTGTTCATCGACGAGGCCTACAGCCTGGCGCAGGGCGGCGAGAACGACTTCGGGCGCGAGGTCATCGACACGCTCGTCCCGGCGATGGAGAACCGGCGCGGGCGCTTCGTGGTGATCCTGGCCGGCTACACCGCCGACATGCAGCGGATGATGGCGCTGAACCAGGGCCTGGCGTCCCGGGTGACGCTGCACGTGGAGTTCCCGCCGTACGAACGCGAGGAGCTGGTGGAGATCTTCACGGCGCTCGCCGGGTCCCGCGGCTACACGCTCGGCCCCGGCGTCACCGGGCGCTTGCGCACCTGGTTCGGCACGGCGATGGCGATGCCCGACTTCGGCAACGGCCGGGCCGCCCGGGTCCTGCTCGACGAGATCGAGACCCGGCTCGCCGAACGGGTCGCGGCCGCCCCGGACACCGACGCCGACCTGATCCTGCCCGAGGACGTGCCCGGTGACTGAAGCCCCTTCCGGCCCGCCAGGGACCGCCGTCCGCTGCCCCGTCTGCTGCCTGCCCGCGGGCACCGGCGACGCCTGCGGCGACTGCGGCTGGATGCTGCGGACCCCGTGGAGCCTCGGCGCGACCGACCGCGCGGACTTCGAGTCCCGCCTCGGCGCGGCGCGGCTCGCCGTGGACCTGCGGGCCGCGGCCCGGCTCGGCGGCGACTGGCGCGACCGCGCCGCGTTGCTGCGCGGCGTCCCCGACGACGCCGCCTGGGCCGCGGCGCGCGACGCCGTCCGGGTCGAGCACCGGCCCGCCGGACCGGTGCTGGCGGACGGGCTCGCCCGCCTCCCGCACGGCGAGCCGCTGGCCGTGATCGAGGTCACCGCCGACGGGGTGACGGCGAGGCTGGTGGACGAGCGGGCGCAGGCCGGGGAGCCCGTCCGGAGCCGCCGCTGGACGGAACTGCTGCCCATGCTCTCCGCCGACCCCGGCGAGCGGGAGTTCCAGCTCGCGGGCGGCACCCGCGGGATGGACCGGTCGGCCGTCGAACCGGAGCTGGCGGCGGCGCTGGCGACGTGGGCCGCCCCGCTGCCGCCCGCCCGGGCCGCGATCTGCCGGCTGCCCGGCCTCCCGCTGCCCGAGCTCGCCGCCGGGCTGCTCGCGGACGAGACCGCGGCCGAGCCCGGCGACCTCGCCGCACAGCTCGACGAGGTCGCCGCGGTACTGCCGATCCGCACCGGCTACGGCCTGCTCGTCGCCCACATCGGCCCCGCGCCCGAGCAGGTCACGCCCGCGCTGAGCGAGATGCTCGCGGCCGGCTCGCACCGCGGCGACGCCGCCACGCTGACCGTCTACCGGGCGCCGGGCACGAGCCCGCCGACCACCCTGGCCGTCTGCACGGTCGAGTCGCCGCCGCGGCTCGTCGCCGCCTGGCGGGCGACCCTGCCCACCGGCCCGGTCGCGGTCCGCGCGGAGCTCGACGGCCCCGCCCGGGTGCGCCTGACCGGTCCCACCGGCCTGGCCCCCGAACCGCGGGAGCTGGACGGCATCCTGGACGGCCTGCCGACCTGGTTCCGGCCGCCGCCGCCGCGCCTGGAGCTCGTCTGCCTGCTGGAGCTGAACGGCCCGGCCGCCGCGGTGGCGGGGCGGCGGGAGCTGCTGGACGGTCTCCTCGGCGTCCTGGCGGAGGAGACGGGAGACCGCGTCGAGACGGCCGTCATCGGCTACGCCGACCACTACGTCCGCGGCCGGACGAACCTGGACGTGGTGCACGGCACCGGCCTGAAGCCGCCCGCGGACACCCGCACGGCACTGGCCCGGCTCCCGGCGCCCGTCGAACCCTACGACCGCGCCGCCGCGCCGCTGGAGGACGCGCTCGCGCTGCTCGCCGCCCAGGACCCGTCCAGCACCGCCCCCCGGATCCTGCTGGTCGTCGCGGGCCGCCACCCGCATCCGGTCGGGACCGACCGGGGCGGGCGAGGCCCCACCGCCTGCCCCGGGCACATCGACGCGTCGGCGGCGCTCGCCCGCGCTCCCGCCGGCCACCGTGTCGCCGTCCTGGACACGGTCCCCGACGGGGAACCCGCCGCGATCTGGCGGGCGCTCGGCGAGCACGGGCTGCTCGGCCTCGCCGACACCACGCCGCGGAACCTGGCGGTGGTTCTCGGCCTGCTGCCCGCCTCCCCGATCCCGTTCTCCGTCCCGCTAGCACATCCGCTCTGAGAGGCGGCGCGCCATGACCGTCCCACCGCAGTACCAGCCGTTCCCGGACGACGAACCGGACGAGGAGGCCGTTCAGACGCCGGGGGACAGGTTCCCCGCACCGCCGCCCTGGGGAGGCGGCAGTGCCGGCACGGCCGCGCCGCCCGGTCCGTACATGCCTTCTCGCGCGGGGTATCCGCCCCCGGAGACCGCAGCGGGACGCGGCCGTGAACCCCAGGCCGCCGAGGCCGGGGGCTCACCGGAGCAGAGCATCGAGCCGCGCGACTCCGACGAGGTCCTCGCCGGCCGCATCGGCATCCTCGGCCCGACCGGCTGCGGGAAGACGACCTTCCTCGGCGCGATCCGCGTCGCTCTGGAGCAGCGGCAGGCGGGGCTCATCCTCGGGGCCGACGAGGAGTCGCGGAGGTTCCTCGCCGAGGCGGCCGACCGGCTCATGCGCCAAGGGATCTTCTTCAACTCGACCCGCGGGCTGTCGCCGAACTACTCGTTCCAGATCCGGATCCAGCGGAAGAACATGCTGGTCTCCACCCCCTGGCGGCACAAGCGGGTGGCGAAGACGGCGTTGGTGTCCCTGGACGTCCTCGACGCCCCCGGAGGCATGTTCAGGACCGATGTCCGCGACGCCGAGCCGAGCGACCCGAACGGGCGGCAGCCGAGCAGCTACTCGACCGCCGACCGGGAGCGGCTGGCGGCCCACCTCGCCGCCAGCCGGAGCCTGATCCTGCTGGTCGACCCCGTACGCGAGGCGACCGAGAACGACTCCTACGACTACTTCCAGCAGATCATCCTGGAGATCGCCGCGCGGGCGCGGTTCCGCAAGAACGAGCTGCACCTGCCGCACCATCTGGCGGTCTGCGTCACGAAGTTCGACCATCCGCTCGTGTACAACACGGTCGACCAGCACGGCCTGCACATCGAGTGGCGCGGCGAACAGGAGTGCCCCTGGGCGCCGCCGAGCACCGCGCGGGAGTACTTCGACGTGCTCTGCGAGGAAGCCCGCCCGAACACCCTGCCGGGCGACCTCAACAGCACGCGGCGGCTGAGGGACATCATCAGGCAGTACTTCAGCCCGGAGCGCACCAGGTTCTTCCTGACGTCGGCGGTGGGCTTCCGCACCGACCCGCGGACCGGCCGGTTCATGTCGACGGCGCCGGAGAACGTCACCTACCAGAGGTACGAGGGCGGAGACCGCGAATGGCTGCTCGGCACGGCGCGCCCGGTGAACGTCCTGGAGCCGTTGATGTGGCTCGTCCAGCAGCAGTTCAAGGACCAGGAGAAGGGACGGTGACCGGCGTGCCCGTCGCCTGGGCCGTCCTCGGCAAGGACAAGGGCAGCTACGACGACTACAGCATTACCTCGGGCGGCGGCGGCCTGTCCGGCAAGCAGCTTCCCGTGGTCTTCGCGGAGCTGTCGTCGCTGGGGGAGCCGTCCGCCGCGGAGGCCGGCCCCGGCGCCCTCCCGTGGATCGTGTTCACCGCCGTCCGCGCCGGCGGGCGGGACTACATCGGACTGGGCGTCCAGCACTGGACGCCGGACTGCGACGCGATGGGCCGGCCCATCATGGCCTGCGCCTTCTACTACGTGCCGTATGAGGAGGCCCGCAACCGGAGGGTGTCCTACCGCGAACTGCTCTCGGCGGTCCAGGGCGCTCCGCTGCCCGACGACGGCTCCGCTTTGCGCGCCGGCCTGGCGGGCACCGCTCCGGAGAGGCTCGCCGAGACCATCGGCCTGCTGGGCTTCGATCGGGTCGCGGCCGCGGCCGCCCTGCTCCTGGAGCGGCCCGTCACGGTGACCCGAGCCGAACACCTGACCACCGACCAGCGGCTGTCGTTCATGGACGCGGTGGCCGCCCTGCTGCCGCACGGCTGGCGGACCCGGTTCTCCGCCGCGACCTGGAACGAGGCCGCCGAGGTCCGGATCGGGCTGGCGTTCGGCGCGTCCTGCCGGCCCGGCTCCCTCGAACTGGACTGGCAGGACCCGGGCGCGCCGCCGCCCGCGGCCGCGCCCCGCGCCGCCGCCTACCTCGCCTGGCTGCACGAGCTGGTCGGGCCCCGGGCCTGGACGCACGCCCGGCTCGTCGCGGCGCTCGCCCGCCGCGGGGCGCCCATGTTCGACGACGAGCCGGAGACGGCCGTCGCGATCCTGCGGGACCTGGACTGGCCGGAGACCGTCCACCGCGCCGTCCAGGCCGGGACGGCCGCCCACGGCGACATCGTCGCGTTGTTCGCCGGGAGACGCCACCGGGAGTACGCGGACTCCGCGACGACCATGCGGATGTTCGACGCGCTCGTCGACGCCGCCGACCCGGACGAGCTCCCCCTGGTCGCCGAGCTGTGGCACGAGTGCGGCGGCGGACAGGCGGCCCTCGTCCGCAACGCCCGCAGGCGGCTGTGGCGGGAGCCCCCCGGAACCGACCTGGACGCGTATGCCCGGACGGCCGACCGGATCGGCCTCACGGACGCCTTCCTCGCCGGGCTGATCACCGCACCGGACCCTCCGTACGAGAGCACCGGTGGAGAGGCCGTCCTCGCCGCGCTGCTGAAGAAGCACCGCCCGCCTGCCACAGGCCTCGTGCCGAAGGCGCTGGGCGCCCACACGTCCGTGCTGGCCGAACTCCTGCTCGCGCTCACCCCCGCCTTGCCCTCGAACCGGCAGGCATGGCTCGCCGCGGTCGAGCCGTACGCGCCGGAGACGCTGCTCGGCGCGTTCCGTGCGCTCTGGGACGGACGGCCGCCCGCACCCGCGGCCTTCGACGAGCTCGCACGGTCCGGTGACCTGTGCGTGCCGGCCGTCCTGCGGACGGCCGCCCGGTGCCGGATCCTCGGTCCCACGCTGGAGGCGTTCGGCGACTGGCTGATGGCCGGCGTCGGCGGCACGGCTTCCGGCCAGGGAACCAGCGGCTGGACCGCACTGCTGACCGGGCTGGAATGCGCGACGCCCGCGGAGAAGGGCACCATCGACGGACTGCTCATCTGGCTCGGCGACGAACCCCGCCACCTCGCCGAAAGCGGGAGCGAGTCCACCTACTTCGCGGCCTTCCACACCGTATGCTCCGCGCCCGCCGGCCTGGACGGACGCCCCCGGATGTACGGCGCCCTGCGCGCCTTCCTCGCACGGTACGCGTGGGTCGCCGACCAGGCCCCCGCCGTGGTCCACCTCGTGCGGAACACACTCGACGGCGATCCGGCGATAGCCCGCACCGTGCTGCTTGGCCGGTCGGTGGCACCGCGTCTCGACGGCATCGCCGCCTTCAACGAATGGCGGGAAGGCATCCTCACCGTCCACCCCACGCTCCGCGAGGAGGAACCCTTGCTGCTCGTCCGCAACGTCCGTCCCGACGCGCCTCCGGAGGTCGTCGGCGAAGTCTGTGCCGAGGCACTCCACCGAGGGCTCCAGCCGGCCCAGGTGTGCGATGAGGTCATCGCCGCGGGATGGCGGCTGAGCGGGGACCGGCTGATTCCGATGCTGGACCAGGTCGCCAGCACCCTGATGAGATCCGGCCGTTCGCGCGACGCGGCGACCTCTGCCGCGTTGGAGCTGGGCCGCGGCCTCCTGCTGCGGTGCTCTCCGGAACTGGCCCGGGAGATACGGCAGCACGCCGTCTGGTACGCCCTACGCGAGACCCACTACCGGCTGGAGACGGTTCGCGCCCTCACCGAGATTCCGGGCCGGAGGCGCAGGCACCCGATCGAGCGCGGCGCCCGTCGTGAACTCCGCCGGCTGGCGCGCGCCGGCGGCCGCCTCGCCAGGCCGGGCCTTCCCCTCCGGCGGCGCGCATGACGGCGGACCCGCCGAGCCTGAGCCGCGCCGCGGTCCTGGACCTCGATGAGGACACGACGACGCTCGTCGACGGCGCCTCCCGTCAAACGTGGCCGACGCCCGGTCCCCCCGGCGCCACCGACCGGCCCACGGTCCTCGTGCGCACACCGCACGGGCCGAGCCCAGAGCAGCTCGAATCCCGGTACCGCACCACGCATCGCAGCGTGTACGGCGTAGGCCGGTTCGCGGCCTGCGTCGCGGCCGCGGCACGGCGCGGCGTCACCGGCGATATCGAGATCTGCGACCTGAGCTGGACGTCCACCCGCCTCGCGCGCGCCGGTACGGACGGAACGCAGATCACCGTCGGCGCGCACCGCGAAGTGCCCGAGCTCAGCGGTGACGCCTTCACCGACGGCCTCGTCACCGACTCCGCGGCACGCACCGGAGTGCGCGACGCGCTCACCACCGACACCGCGTTCCTCGTGGAGGCCTGCGAGCAGGCGGCCACGGATCCGGTGTTCCGCGACGTCCAGGTGGTGGCCGTGGCCGGGACGGCGATCACGGCCGGTGCCCTGCTGGACGCGCTCGCCGCGTTCCGCAAGGGACTCGGTCCCCTGCTGGCCGCACCGGGCGAGGCCGCGCACACGATGCTCGCCGGTGCCTTCGCCGCGTTCCCGCCGCTCGCCCGGATCGTCGCCGAGGAGACCGGGCGGATGCCCCTCGTCGTCCCCGGCGCCGTCGTGGAAGGCGCCCTCCTGCTCGCGGCGGGCGCCTACACCGGACCGGACGGGCCGCGCGCGAGCGTCCGGCTCCCGCTGCACCGCCGCGAAGCCGGCCTCCCGGTGGACCTGCTCGTCGCGCTGCCCCACGACGTCGGCGAGTACGCGTCCCTCGACGGCACCGACCTGTACGTGGCGAAGGGCGGCGCCACGGACGGCCTGCCGCTGGGGAACGCGCTGCAGTTGCACGTGGACGGGACGCCCCTGGAGGTCGACGTCGCCGACGTCCCCGCCGGGCGCTACCGCCTCGGCGTGCGGCACGCCCCCGGCGGCGGGCCGTTGCTGGCCCTGGCCGGCGACGGCGCGACCGCCCCAGTCCTCCTCCCCCTCACCGAGCGGAGCGCACGGCGATGACCGATGCCATCACGACGTCCGGCACCGAGCGGCTGCGCGCCCTCGGCGCCCTCATCACCGAGATCGCCGGCCAGGCCGAGGCGTGCGGCGACCGCGCCGCCGGGCTCCGCTTCGTCGGCGAGCTGAACAAGGCGCTCGGCGACCTGCCCGCCCTGCTCACCGCGAGCCGCGCGCTCCTGGACCGCACCGACCTCGGGCCGGTGCTCGCGTCGCGGCTCACCGGCATCTGGGACGAGGTGGCCGAACGGCGCGCGGAGCTGGCCGAGGCGGAGAAGGTCATGGCACGGCTCGCGCCGGCGCTCGCCGAACTGGAGGAGGTCAAGACGCGGCACGCCGAGCTCACCGCCCGGATCGCCGACGTCCGGCGGCTCGACATGCTGAAGGACGAGGTCGAGTCGCTGCGCGCCGGGCAGCGCGACCTGGAGCGCCGCCGGGACGAGCTGGCCGGGGTGGCCGCGGCCGAACGCGACCTCGCCGAGGCCGCCGCCGGCGCCGGAACCCGGGCCGCGCTGCGGCTGGCGGAGCTGGACGAGGAGACCCGGCGGGCCGTCACCCGGGCCGACCGGCTCACCGCGGAGATCACCGAGGCCGAGGACCGGCTGGCCGCGCAGCGCGGCCGGAGCGCCACCCTGGAATCCGACCTGGCCGCCCTGTACGCGCAGTTCGCCGAGCTGGAGAACGCCGCCGAACAGGTGATCCCCCGCATCGACGCGCACCGCCGCGCCGATCAGGACCTGTGCGCCGCCCTCGGACTCGGACCGCTGACCAAGGGCCCCGCCCTGGACCACATCCGGACCGTGCTGGCCGAACTGGCCGAGCGGCTCGACCAGACCGACCAGGCGCTCCGCGAGGCCCTGCGCGCCCGCGACGACGAGCACGCGGCGGCCCGGAAGCCGGCGAGCCTGTTCTGAGCGGCTCTAGGGATAGGCGACGCGGCGCCGGTCCTGATCCACCCAGCGCAGGTAGGTCCACAGCAGATGCAGAAGGCCGACCGCCCCAGGGATGAGGTACGGAAGCCAGCCGGTCACCAGCGACAGGACGAGGACCACGAACAACAGCAGCATCCCCGCCCGGGCGAAACCACGCGTCCGGAACGCCTCGACAGGCGCCAAGACCAACCGGGCGACCCTGGGCAGCAGCGCGCAATCGGGGTGGTAACGGCGTCCCATGGAGAACGCCAGCGCGCACTCCGCCGCCCATTCGGCCAGGCAGACGAACCCGACGACGAGCGACACGGACCCACGCTGCTCGTCGGAGACCAGAAGGACCAGCAGAAAAGCCCACCACAACAGACTGACCACCGACATCCCGGCGACCGCCCAGAACATCGCCCCGACCCGCCCCTGCTGCGGTGAGCCAAGCGCCGGACGGGCCTGCCCGCGCCGCGTGCGAGGCGGCATGACTCCCCCCTGCGCGTTCCCGACCGCTTCTTCGCGACCTTCCTGCGCCTCCCACGTCTGCCGGACCCCCTCAGCCGCCCGCTCGGCGTCAGCCCGCGCCTCGGGAAGCGACATCAGCGCGGCCAGCAGAAGCAAGGGATCGGTACCGGCCGCCCGCAACTGCCGCTCGAACCAGGGAAGCCGGACCGGCAGCCCGGACAGCGCCGCCCCGAGCTCCCGATCGAGCCGCCGCGCCGCCCGCGCCTCGTCCACGGCGATGTTCAGCAGCTGGACGGGAAGCATGCGCTCGTCCTCCAGCGCCCCGGCGAGCGCCGGCCGCTCGCCGGTCAGCCGATGCCGCACGTGCTCCCAGCGCCGCTCCGCGTCCAGCCGCCTCTGCTCGATCTCGGCGAGACCCTCGCCGCCCGGAGCGCCGGTGAACCGCCTGAGCACTCCGTGCTCGACGATCTCCATCACCCAGTCGTGAGCCACCTCATCGTCCCGGCCCCGGCCCCGCAGCGCGTGCCGGGTGAGATTCCACAGCTCACCCGGACCGAGCACCCCACCCCCATAGACCGGCTCGGCACCAGGCGCCATATAGCGAAGGACGGCCAACAACCGGACATTGACCGGATCCTGCGAGGCAAGCTCCGACAGCGCGTCCTCACGCCTGGGATCGAACCGTTCCCGAGACCGCGCCTCGATGAACTGCCTCAACAATTGCGCGGGCTGCCCCGCCGGGTTCCGGAGTTGCCCAGCGGCGTCAGCCCAGTTCGCCGTGAAAGCCGTGGCAAGAGCCGACGTTTCGGTATAGACCTCGCCCCGGAACGGGAACACGATCTGGCCCTGGCTTCCCGCCCGTCCGTCCTGGAATCCCACAGCACCGCTCTCGCTCCCGGGCTCCTGGTCAGGATCCTGTGGTGTGCCCACACGTGCCCCCTCGCCGGGCTCTGGGTTCGCGCCCGTCCCGCAACCGGCAGATCCCCCGAGTATCTGTCCCTGCGCTCCGCCGTCCCCCGCATTCCACGATTCCGGACACACACTTGGAGCGAATGACCGCCCCCACGCGCTCAAGGCGGGGAAATCTCGGCATCGTCCGTCCGTGCTGCCTGGCCGGATAGCGGAGGGTCGGTGGGAATCGCGAGCTGAACGCTCGCGGGATCAGGACGACGATGCATCGCTCCCGCGTAGGCGGCGAGGGCCCGGATGATGTTGGGTCTCTCCGCCGACGGCGCGTCCCGAAGAGCCATGAAGGTGATGGCGATATCGCGGACGCATGTGAAGGCATAGCGGATCGCTACAGGAGCGGTGATGAAGGCGGCTGCGTAGAACCACTCTGCGCCGGAGAGCATCGGACGGACGTCCCTCTCTCCTGATCGAGGGAGGGCATAGCGCCTCAGCTCGACCAGGTGATAGCCACATCTACCTGTTCGAACCGAGTCGCCAACCGGTACGTCCTTCGGTCTGACTTCCTCTGACGATGAGCTGACCCTGCTCACGCCCTTGGGACCAAGATATGGCTCCCGTTACGCCCGTTGGGCCCTCCCTGGGACCCCTAAGCCGCACTCGCGCCGGTTGACTTGAGTCCGACCACCCCGAGACAGGCACTCACTCTGATTGCCTCGCTAAAGACGATACGCGACCCCTCCGTCCCCTGGGAGAGCTGCTTCAAGATTCTTGAGCGTGCCCCCAGAACAACGAGCGACACCACCCGACTCGACACCGCCAAGGGTGGAACCGCAGGCACGCCACGCTCTCGCGGGTGACCGACGGGCGGCTCGCCGACGGTTCCGGTCTGGCAGCGCGTTCCCGTGTGCCTGCTCACCACCGACCGCGCCTCCGACAGGCACGGACGATGGCCCTGCTGTACCTGCCGGACGGCGACCACATCGTCGCCTCGCGGGCCGGGACGAGTGGTACCTGAACATCTGCGACGGCCCCAAGTGCGGGTCCAGCCGGCCCGGCTCCCGCAGCCGATAGTGCGCACACCGCCAAGGGCGAGGAGCGCGCCGATCTGTAGCGTCGGAGCCCTCAGCCTTACGCCAAGCCGAAGGCGAGGGCAACCACCTCACTAGCGGCCCAACGAGGTCCTCAGCCCTACCCGCCAACCGCCACCGCCGCTCCGAGGAGGACTAGGACGTCGACAAGATCGCTGCCGGCACCACACAACGCCCGAGGGCGTGCGGCGATCGACGGACCGGTGCTGCCACCGATCCGCTCCTACGGCACAGCACGGCCACGATGGCACACACGGCTGGGGTGACGAACATGCCCAGGCACTCCGCCGAAGCGACCAAAGCGACTTCCATGCGGTCCTGTCGAAGGAGTAAGCGAAGCAGGCCGCCGAGCCGACCTGCGGGGCTCCTCCTGCGTCACCACCACCGGAGCCTCCAGACGGTGGCCGAGGAGGCGACCGCCGAGGACACACAGTGTGCTTCGTGCAGCCACGGCTTCGAAACGCACCTACGGGGATGCGTCGCGCGACACATCCCCGCAGGTAGATGGCGGAGGATCGGGGATTTGAACCCCGGATGGGCGGTAAACCCAAACCGCATTAGCAGAGCGCCGTAACCCGTCCACAGGGGGTGGCCGCGTGCCACAAAGTCCACTGAAAAGCGGACATGCGGCCACCCCATCCACCAAGATCCAATGCACTTCCAGGCCGTTTGGCCACACCATGGCCACACCAGCGAGCCTCAATTCCGGAACCACCACCCGATCACATGACCACGAAGCGATCAGTCACTCACAGTCACACGTGAGAGGCGTCTCAGGAACACCACGCGGATCCCGCTTGCACGCGAGATCAGCAAGCTTGGCGACGTCGAGGGACCATCCCCGCGTGCGCGGGGAGCAGCGCGTCTACGGCGGCGGCGTCTCCGACGCCAAGGGACCATCCCCGTATGCGAGGGGAGCGGTGATTCGCTTGGCTTGCCATCTGCGGGCCTCGGGGACCATCCCCGCGCGCGGGGAGCAGTGGAACGGGAGCTCATCCCCTTTTGCGTGGATGGGACCATCCCCGCGTGCGCGGGGAGCAGCGCGACCGACAGCTCGGTCAGCATCGCCAGCCGGGACCATCCCCGTGTGCGCGGGGAGCAGATCGGGATGCGGCAGGACATCACCTACAAGATGGGACCATCCCCGCGTGCGCGGGGAGCAGTTCGGGGCAAGGGCGGGAAGATTCCGGAGATCGGGACCATCCCCGCGTGCGCGGGGAGCAGATCGACCACCGCGACTCGCACGTGGCGCGGACGGGACCATCCCCGCGTGCGCGGGGAGCAGGTCGTGCCTCATTCGAACTCGACCTTCTCCTAGGGATTATCCCCGCGTGCGCGGGGAGCAGTGCTGCCTGACCGCCCCCGCCCCGCCAGAATGGGGACCATCCCCGCGTGCGCGGGGAGCAGTCACAACGAGAGGAAAGACAGATGACCGACCTGGGACCATCCCCGCGTGCGCGGGGAGCAGCGTGTGGAGGTGTGGGCCTGCCCGCGCGTGCAGGGACCATCCCCGCGTGCGCGGGGAGCAGGTCTGGGCGTCGCCGCCGCCCCACTGGCAGGCGGGACCATCCCCGCGTGCGCGGGGAGCAGCTCACCATCACCCTGGGCTGACCGTGGCCATCGGGACCATCCCCGCGTGCGCGGGGAGCAGTACGTGCCCCGCGACCTCACCGAGAAGATCGTGGGACCATCCCCGCGTGCGCGGGGAGCAGAGGGCAATTGAAGATGTGGCTCTGCCGCAAGAGGGACCATCCCCGCGTGCGCGGGGAGCAGCGTCGGCGGGACCTCACCGCGCAGGATCCCCGGGGACCATCCCCGCGTGCGCGGGGAGCAGTACGCCACCGCCCGCGCCGCCATGGACGCCCTGGGACCATCCCCGCGTGCGCGGGGAGCAGCGGGTCCCATCCCGTTTCCGCGAGCGCGTACAAGGACCATCCCCGCGTGCGCGGGGAGCAGTCGACCTCCGCGACCGCGCCGATCTCGGGGACGGGACCATCCCCGCGTGCGCGGGGAGCAGTCCCGCCAGCCGTCCTCCCCGCGCTCGCGCGGGGGACCATCCCCGCGTGCGCGGGGAGCAGGACGGGCGCGGCGTGCCGGTCAGCGGCGGCACGGGACCATCCCCGCGTGCGCGGGGAGCAGGAGTCCTGCACTGGGCATTGGCCGATGTACCCGGGACCATCCCCGCGTGCGCGGGGAGCAGTTCCGTAGCCGGTAGTCGCGGAGGCGATGGTTGGGACCATCCCCGCGTGCGCGGGGAGCAGTTCCTCGCCCGCGACCACGACCCGACCGGCCCGGGACCATCCCCGCGTGCGCGGGGAGCAGACTCTTTGAACTGGGCTTTCCTGCGGCTGAAAGCCCGGAACAGAGCACTTCTTAAGATCCGGACATCTCGGACATGGATGCCTTCTCGCAAGTGATTGCGTCCTTCCTGATGCCGCTCTGCCGACGAGAGAAGCATGTCATCTCGTTTCTCTGCGACGACGGCGGCTGTCGTCGCTCTCCTAGCACGTTCGCGTGCGGTCGGTAGTGGGTTGTCCGGGTTCGGTCCGGGTTGGTCAAGGAGCCTTACGGCTCCGGGTCAGAGGAGTTGGATGCCCGTGTGCTGGATCTGATGGCAGGGCTGGCGCGGCTCGGGTCTGGGTTGTCTGTGGCTGCGCGGCAGGTGTGGGCGAAGCATGATCGCGATGAGGACGACTGGCTGCCGTTGTGGCGTCATCTCGCCGATAGTGGTGCGGTTGCGGGGTTGTTGTGGGACGAGTGGCTCCCAGCCCAGGTGCGGGATGTGATCGCTGCGGCTCTGCCGGGCGGTCTGAAGGATGCGCGGCGGTTGGTGGTGTGGTCGGCGGCCACGCATGACATTGGAAAGGCGACGCCGGCGTTCGCGTGTCAGGTGGAGTTGCTGGCCGAGGGCATGCGCAAGGTCGGCTTGGAGATGCCGCTGCGCGGCCAGATGGATGATCGGCGGCTGGCTCCGCATGGGCTTGCCGGGATGGTTCTGCTCCATGAGTGGTTGATGGAGCGGTATGGCTGGCGGAAGCGGTCGGCGTGGCAGTGGGCGGTTGTCGCCGGTGGTCATCATGGTGTTCCGCCGTCGCCGTCGGACATCAGCGAGTTGGCCGCGCGTCCGCGGTTGTTGCGTTCTCCTGGGAGCGCAGGGGCGTGGCGTGAGGTGCAGTGGGAGTTGCTGGACGCGTGCGCCGCGGCGTGTGGTGTGGACGAGCGGCTGCCGCAGTGGCGTGAAGTGAAGCTTCCGCAGCCGGTGCAGGCGCTGCTGACGGGCGTGGTGATCGTCGCTGACTGGATCGCCAGCAACGCCGACTTGTTCCCCTATGCCCGCAAGGCCGGGGACAGCAGTGAACGCGAACGGGTCGAGGCGGCGTGGCGGGGCTTGGCCCTTCCCTCGCCCTGGCAACCCGCCGCCCCCAACGTTGATCCGGCGGAGTTGTTCGCCTCCCGGTTCGATCTACCGCTCGGTGCGCGGATCCGGCCTCTGCAGGAGCGGGCGGTGCAGGTCGCCGACGGGATGGCGCCGGGTCTGATGATCATTGAGGGGCCGATGGGGGAGGGCAAGACCGAGGCCGCGCTCGCGGTGGCTGAGATCTTCGCGAGCCGGTCGGGTGCGGGTGGGGTGTTCGTGGCGTTGCCGACGATGGCGACCAGTAACGCGATGTTCTCCCGGGTGCTGCGCTGGTTGCTGCGTCTGCCCGATGCGCGGACCGACGCGGGTGCCCGGTCGGTCCAGCTCGCTCATTCCAAGGCGGCGCTGAACGAGGATTTCCGGGCGCTGACGTGGGCTGATCTGCGGGCAACGCGCGGGGTGCAGCCAGATGAGGACAGCTCGGACGGCGCGACGGCGGAGCTGGTGGCTCATCAGTGGCTGCGGGGCCGTAAGAAGGGGATGTTGGCCTCGTTCGGCGTCGGGACGATCGACCAGTTGCTGTTCATGGGTCTGAAGAGCCGGCATCTGGCGCTGCGGCATCTGGCGCTGGCGGGCAAGGTTGTGATCATCGATGAGGCGCACGCCTATGACGCCTACATGAACTCCTATCTGGATCTGGTGCTGTCCTGGCTGGGTGCTTACGGGGTGCCGGTGGTGGTGTTGTCGGCGACGTTGCCGTCCGGCCGCCGCCGCGAGCTGGTAGAGGCGTACTCGGGGACCTGCGACGCGGACGCTGTCGGTGACGCAACCGGATATCCGCTGATCACATCGGCTGTGCGGGATGGGGCGAGCGCCGTCCACGAGGTGCCGGCATCGGGGCGGCGTACCGAGGTGCAGGTGGAGCCGCTCGATGACGATCTGGAACTGCTGGCCGACCGCCTCGACCGCGAGCTGGCCGCGGGCGGCTGTGCGCTGGTGGTGCGCAACACCGTCGATCGCGTGCTGCAAACGGCCGCTTACCTGCGGGAACGCCTAGGGGAGGGGAACGTCAGCGTCGCGCATGCCCGGTTCTTGGATCTGGACCGGATGCGCAAGGACGCCGATCTGGTGGAGCGGTTCGGTCCGCCCGAGGCAGGCGGGCAACGTCCCGATGGCCCGTGCGTGGTGGTGGCCAGCCAGGTGGCTGAGCAGTCGCTGGACATCGACTTCGATCTGCTGGTGTCGGACTTGTGTCCGGTCGACCTGCTGTTGCAGCGGATGGGGCGGCTGCACCGGCACCAGCGCGGCGCCGGGCAGAGCGAGCGTCCCGAGCGGCTGCGGCAGGCCCGGTGCCTGGTGACCGGGGCGGATTGGGGCGCTGTCCCGGTGGAGCCGGTGGCGGGTTCGCAGCGGGTGTATCAGCGGTCTGTGCTGCTACGCACGGCCGCGGTGCTGTGGCCGCATCTGACCGGGGCGACGCCGGCGGAGCGGTCGGTGCGGCTGCCCGAGGACATCAGCCCGCTGGTCCAGAGCGCCTATGGTCCGGCGCCGGTGGGTCCGCCGTCGTGGCAGCAGGAGATGGACGCCGCCCACGCCCGGTACCGGGTGCACATCGAGAAGCAGCGCACCAAGGCCGAGAGCTTCCGGCTGGCGGCTGTAGGGCGGGACGGTAGCGCGCTGCTCGGCTGGATCGAGGCCGGCGTGGGCGAGGCCGATGACACTCCCGCCGGACGGGCGCAGGTGCGTGACGGTGTGGAGTCGCTGGAGGTGCTGGTCGTCCAGCGGTTGGCGGACGGCACGGTCCGGACCGTGCCGTGGCTGGACGGCGGCAAGGGCGGGCGGGCCCTGCCCACCGATGCTGTGCCCGAGTCGCAGCTGGGTCGCATCGTCGCAGCGTGCGGCCTGCGGCTCCCGTTCCAATTCACCATTCCGCAGATCGCCGATCAAGCCATCGCAGAACTGGAGGAAGAGGTCATTCCGGCGTGGCAATTCAAGGACAGTTCCTGGCTCGCCGGAGAATTGATCTTGTTTCTGGACGAGAACTGTCGTACCCGGCTGGCAGGTTACGACCTGACTTACCACCGCGACGATGGCCTGGAGGCCACCCGTGTCGAATGAGACCCCGTCCTTCGACCTGACGAGCCGGCCGTGGATCCCGGTCCTGGGCACGGACGGCACGAATGATGTGTTGTCGTTGCGCGACGTCTTTGCCCAGGCGTACACGTTGCGTCGCATCACCGGGGATCTGCCCACGCAGGAGTTCGCGCTGATGCGGCTGCTGCTGGCGATCCTGCACGACGCGGTCGAGGGCCCCCGAGACCTGGAGGAGTGGGAAGAGTTCTGGGACGGCGACCTCCCACTCGACCGCATCGGCAAGTACCTGGACGAGCAACGCGAGTGTTTCGATCTCCTGCACCCGCAAACGCCGTTCCTGCAGACGCCGTCGCTGCACACCGCGAAGAACGAGGTGTCCTCCCTTAACAAGATCGTCGCTGACGTGCCGAACGGTGCCGCGTATTTCACGATGCGGGGACGCGGCGTGGATCGGCTCGATTTCGCCGAGGCCGCGCGGTGGCTGGTGCACGTGCAGGCGTTCGACACCTCGGGGATCAAGTCGGGAGCGGTCGGCGACCCGCGGGTCAAGGGCGGCCGAGGCTATCCGCAGGGGGTGGCGTGGGCGGGCAACCTCGGCGGTGTGCTCGCCGCCGGTGATGATCTGCGGGAGACGCTGCTGCTCAACCTCATCGCCTTCGACACCCCCAACCTGCAGATCGACCCGGACAAGGATCGACCGATCTGGAGGCGGGAGGTTCCGGCCGCCGCGCCGATGGACGAGGTCGAGGCCGTCCGCCGGCCGTATGGGCTGCGGGAGCTGTACACCTGGCCGTCTCGGCGCGTCCGGCTGCACTTTGACGAGCACGGGGTGCACGGCGTCGTCCTGGCCTACGGGGACGCGCTCGCCCCGCGTAACCGGCACGCGCAGGAGCCGATGACGGCGTGGCGGCGCAGCCCGTTTCAGGAGAAGAAGTTCAAGCAGGCGCAGGTCTACCTGCCGCGCTCGCATGATCCGTCCCGCAGCGCCTGGCGGGGTCTGGGCGCACTGGTCGCCGGAAGAGTCCAGGGCGCCGAGCAGCGGCAGGAGGCGGCGGAAATCGTGCGGCCGCGGATCCTGGACTGGGTGGCCCGGCTGACCGTCCAAGGCCCGCTCCCGCTGGGGTTCCTGCTAAGGGCCCGGCTGATCGGCGCGGTGTACGGGACCCAGCAGTCGGTCATCGACGAGGTGATCGACGATGAGATCCGGATGCCAGTCGTGCTGCTGCACGAACAGGACACCGAGCTGGGGATGGAGGCGATCGACGCCGTCGCCGACGCTGAGCACGCCGTCGGCATCCTGGCTGACCTGGCCGCCGACCTCGCCCGGGCCGCAGGCGATGCGCCCGAGCCACGGCAGGACGCCGCCCGCGACCTGGGCTTCGGGTCGCTGGACGGCCCGTTCCGCGACTGGCTCGCCGACCTGAAACCCGGCGATGACCCGCGGACGGTCCGCGCTGCTTGGCAGAAGACCGCGCACCGCACGATCCGCGCCCTCGGCAGCGACCTGGTCGACGCCGCCGGCCCGTCGGCCTGGGAGGGCCGCGTCGTGACGGCCAAGGACGGGCGTGCGGTCTGGCTGAGCTCCACCCGCGCCGACCAGATCTTCACCGCGCGGCTCGCCAAGGCCCTGCCCGGCGCGCGACCCCAAAACGCCACGACGGAGGTCCCGGCATGACAACGGCACCCGAAATCCAGCGGCCCACCGACTTCGTGGAGCACACGGCCAGCCGGTTTATCGCCGAGGTGCAGCAGGGCTACCTGGCGGACCGGTCTGCTGCTGTCGGCGCCCTGGCCCAGCTGCGCCGTGGGGCGGGCAAGCTCCCTCAAGACGTTCCCGACCTGTGGGGAGTCACCGGCGCGGAGCGATTGTTCGAACATCCGCTGCTGTCGCGTGACAACCAGCAGGCGACCCGCGCCGAAGCGGCCTACTTCCTCGCCGTCACCCTGTACGCCCTGCATCAGCAGTCGCAGAGCCGCCCAATGCACAAAAGGGGCGTTGACTTGGGTCAGGCGGTCCGGAAATTGATGCCGCCGAACGACATCGACGAGCCGATCCGGCGGCGGTTCGTCCGGGCCGGGACCGCCGCAACCCCCGAGATCCTGGCCTACCGGCTCCGCGAGGTGGTCTCCCTGCTGCGCGGAGACGGGATCCCGCTGGACTACGGCCGGCTCGCCCGCCAGCTCTATCGCGCACAGACCCCCGGCGGGATGAGCGAGGTCCGCCGCGACTGGGGCCGCAGCTTCCACACCTACAAGGCCGACACCGGCGAGACCACCCCCACAGACGACGCCTCCGCAGACGGCGCCCCCTCCACAGACAAGGACAGCGCATGACCACCCCCCGGACCATCGTCGAGGTGCACGTCCTGCAGACCGTCCCGCCGAGCAACCTCAACCGGGACGACACCGGCACCCCGAAGTCCGCCGTCTACGGCGGCGTCCGCCGCGCCCGCGTGTCCAGCCAGGCGTGGAAGCGCGCCACCCGCCGAGCGTTCCACGACATCCTGGACCCTCAAGAGCTCGGGGTCCGGACGCGTCGGCTGGCCGAACTGCTCGGCGGACACATCCACGTGCTGGACGAGTCCATCCCCCAGGCCGAGGCATGGGCGCTGGCGGCCGAGACCATCACGGCCGCCACCGGCGCCAAGATCGAACCGCCCAAGCGCAACACCAAGGACGACAAGCCGGAACCGGCACCCGAGGGCAAGTACCTGATCTTCCTCAGTGCCCGCCAGCTGGACGCGCTGGCGGAACTGGCGGTGCGGGGCCGCGACGACATCAAGGCCTTCTTCAAGGACAAGGAGAACAAGGCTGCGGCCAAGCAGCACGCCAACAGCCGCCACTCCATCGACATCGCCCTGTTCGGCCGGATGGTCGCCGACAACACCGACATCAACGTCGACGCCGCCGCCCAAGTCGCCCACGCCATCAGTGTCCACCGCGCCGAGGTCGAGTCCGACTACTACACCGCCGTCGACGACCACAAGGAACGCGAGGAAGACGACAAGGGCGCCGGCATGATCGGGACCGTGGAGTTCAACTCCGCGACCCTCTACCGCTACGCCGCCCTCGACGTCGACCTGCTTCGCACCAACCTCGGCAAGGGCTTGCGCAAGGAAGAGCCGGTGGACGCGCCCGTGCGCCGCGCGGTCGAGGCGTTCGTCCTCGGCTTCACCCAATCCCTGCCCACCGGCAAGATCAACACCTTCGGGCACCACACCCTGCCCGACGCTGTGGTGGTGAAGGTCCGCTCGTCACGCCCGGTCAACTTCGTCGGCGCGTTCGAACGGCCCTGCCAGGCCGACCAGGACACCGGCGGCCACGTCCGCGAGGCCAGCGAGCGGCTCGCCAAGCAGATCCCCGCGATCGAGACCGCATTCGGGGTGGGCGAGGACACCCTCACCTGGGTGACCCGCGTCGGCGACGACACCCAAGCCCTAGCAGCGCTGGGCACCGAACTGCCGCTGCAGGACGCGGTCACGGCGGTCGGCGCGGAGGTCGAGCGGCGGCAGAACGGCTCGGCATGAGCGTCCTGCTCCTCCAGTTCGCCGGCCCGCTCCAGGCCTGGGGGTCCTCGGCGCGCTTTGCCAGACGCACCACCGAGCCGGCCCCCACCAAGAGCGGTGTCCTGGGACTGCTGGCCGCAGCACTCGGCCGCCCCCGCACCGCCGACCCCTCTGACCTGGCCGCGCTGCAGTTCGGTGTCCGCGTCGACCAGCGCGGCACGCTGCTGCGCGACTTCCAGACCGCCCACGACATCGACACCGGCGACGCCTTCCCCGTCTCCGAACGGTTCTACCTGGCCGACGCCGTCTTCGTCGCCGCCCTCCAGGGACCACACCAGCAGCTATCGGAACTACTCCACGCGCTTCGGCAGCCCGGCTACCTGCCCTACCTGGGCCGCCGGTCATGCCCGCCCGCACGACCGATCGACCTGGCTCTACGCGAGGACCTCGACCTCGAAGCCGCCCTGGTAGCCGAACCGTGGCGGGCGTCGGAATGGCACCAATGGCGGCGCCGCAACGAGCCCGAGATCACACTCGAGGTGCTCATCGAGGCGACCGGCGCAACGGGGCGCGTCGACATGCTCCGCGATCAGCCGCTCAGCTTCGACCCCGCACACCGCCGGTACGCCTTCCGCGGCGTCCGCACCACCACGGCCACCGTGCCCAACCCGCGCGCGACCCAGCCCGTCTCACACGACCCGACGTCCGTCCTGAGGAGCGAGTGACATGTACCTGACGCGCTTCCGCATCAACACCGGACGCGTCGGCGCCCGCAAGCTACTGGCCTCCCCCCAGACCATGCACGCGGCCGTCATGACCTCCTTCGCCGAACCACCGGCACCCGGCAGCAACGGGCCCCGGGTCCTGTGGCGGCTGGACCGCGACGGCAACGCCGCCACCTACCTGTGCATCGTCAGCCCCATGCGACCCGACCTCACCCACCTGGTCGAGCAGGCAGGCTGGCCGACCACAGCCCGCTGGGACACCTTCGACTACACCCCCTTCCTCGAACGCCTCGCCAAAGGCGACAGCTGGAGCTTCAGGCTCACCGCCAACCCCGTCCACAGCATCCGCCGCAACGCCGACGAACCCACCAAGGTCACCGCGCACATCGGCCCCACCCACCAACTCGGCTGGCTCCTCAAACAACAGGGGAAAGCGGGCTTCAGAATCTTGGAGAAACCCGCCGAAAAGCAGCTGATCCCCGGCCACGACACTCACGACCTCATCGTCCACGGCCGCCGCCAGCTCCGCTTCACCAAGAAGGGCAACGGCGGCCAGGTCACCGTGGTCGCCGTCACCTTCGACGGACGCCTGGAAGTCACCGACCCCGACGCCTTCCGCGCCACCCTGACCCAAGGACTCGGCCGCGCCAAGGCCTACGGCTGCGGCCTGATGACCCTGGCGAAAGCCTGACCGATGTCGACCGTCGGCAAACGCGGCGCGTCCTCACCCCGCGAACTTACCCGGATGAGCGACCGGCTCTCCTTCATCTACCTCGAACGCTGCACCCTGCACCGCGACGACAACGCCATCACCGCCGAAGACGCCGAAGGCATCACCCACATCCCCTCCGCCACCATCGGCACCCTGCTCCTAGGCCCCGGCACCCGCGTCACCCACCAAGCCATGAGCGTGCTGGGCGACAGCGGCGCCGGAGTCGTCTGGGTCGGCGAACAAGGCGTCCGCTTCTACTCCGGCGGCCGCTCCCTCAACCGCTCCTCCGCCCTCGTCGAAGCCCAAGCCACCAAATGGGCCAACCGCCGCAGCCGACTCGATGTCGCCCGCGCCATGTACCGCATGCGCTTCCCCGGCGAAGACCCCACCGGCCTCAGCCGCCACGAGCTACTCGGCAAAGAAGGCCAACGCGTCAAAGAGCGCTACCGCTACGAAGCAAACCGCGTCGGCCTGCCCTGGACCGGCCGCCAGTACCAGCCCGGAGCCTTCGACCTGGGCGACGCGGCCAACCAAGCCGTCACCGCCGCAGCACAATGCATGTACGGCGTCGCCCAGACCACCGTCTCCGCACTGGGCTGCGCGCCCGGACTCGGCTTCATCCACTCCGGCCACGAACTCGCCTTCGTCCTGGACATCGCCGACCTCTACAAGACCGAGATCGCCATCCCCGTCGCCTTCGAAGTCGCCGCAGACAGCCCCGACGACATCGGCCCACGCACCCGCCGCGCCATCCGCGACCGCGTCAACCAGGTCAAGCTGCTTCAACGCTGCGTCACCGACATCAAGCAACTGCTCCTGCCCGACGACACCCGAGGCGACCCCACCGCAGACGACACCGACCACGTCACCCTGCAAAGCGACCACGGCATGGACGTCGCCTCCGGCCGCAACTACGCCGAAGACTTCAACTGGTGACCATCATCATCCTCACCAACTGCCCCGCCGGCCTACGCGGCTTCCTCACCCGCTGGCTCATGGAGATCGCCCCCGGTGTCTTCATCGGCGGCCCATCAGCACGCATCAGGCAAGCCCTCTGGGACGAGGTCCACCAATACGCCGACACCGGCCGAGCCCTCCTTGCCTACAGCACCAACAACGAACAGGGCTTCACCTTCGAGTCCCGCGACCACAAATGGCAACCCATCGACCACGAAGGCCTCACCCTCATCCGCCGCCCCAAGAACCAACCCACCATCACAGCCACACCCCCACCGGCCGGCTGGAGCAAAGCCAGCAAACGCCGCCGCTACGGCAAACGCTAACCACCGAACGCACGCCTCTCAGCGCCCACGAGCATCCGCATCCTCTCCTGCTGCGACCGCTCCACGACCCGTCTACGCCACCCATGCGGATGTTTGATGCGATATGACCGGATCGCAAGAAGTGCTCAAAACGAGACGTCCCCGCCGATAGACCCGCAGGTCAGGAAGTCTGCTCCCCGCACGCGCGGGGATGGTCCCGCGTCCGCAGGCTGTGCAACCTGACGATCGCGCTGCTCCCCGCACGCGCGGGGATGGTCCCACCTCGGGCTGCTCGTGGCCGCGGAGGAACCCCTGCTCCCCGCACGCGCGGGGATGGTCCCAAGCCCGCCGCGACGTCGAACGATTCGGCGGACTGCTCCCCGCACGCGCGGGGATGGTCCCTCGACTACGAGGCCCGCCTGGAGCGCGCGGACCTGCTCCCCGCACGCGCGGGGATGGTCCCAACTCCGCAGCCCCGAGCTTCATCTGCGGATGACTGCTCCCCGCACGCGCGGGGATGGTCCCCGGGACGCGCCTGCGGACGGCTCAGCGGACGGCTGCTCCCCGCACGCGCGGGGATGGTCCCCACTGGTCAGTGGGCCGACTGGTCCATCGACTCTGCTCCCCGCACGCGCGGGGATGGTCCCGGGGCGCCGTTCTGATGGGCGCCTGGCACGAGCTGCTCCCCGCACGCGCGGGGATGGTCCCCGGGACCTACGCCGCCCCTCCTCCCCCCGGGGCTGCTCCCCGCACGCGCGGGGATGGTCCCCGGGACCTACGCCGCCCCTCCTCCCCCCGGGGCTGCTCCCCGCACGCGCGGGGATGGTCCCCGGTAGCGAATAGGAAAGGAGGAAGGACCATGCTGCTCCCCGCACGCGCGGGGATGGTCCACTCCAGCCCAAGACGGCGGGTGAGGAATTCCTCTGCTCCCCGCACGCGCGGGGATGGTCCCCTGCGGGCCGCGCTGCTCCAGCAGACCGGGAGCTGCTCCCCGCACGCGCGGGGATGGTCCCGAGCGCGTGCTGACCAGGCCGTTCCCGCACCTCTGCTCCCCGCACGCGCGGGGATGGTCCCGCGTTCGCCGATCGCCTGCGCGACCTCGCTGGCTGCTCCCCGCACGCGCGGGGATGGTCCCCCGAACAAGACCTTCTCGATCGCCGCGGGCGGCTGCTCCCCGCACGCGCGGGGATGGTCCCACCGTCACGGTGTACGGCTCTGGCGTCTCGGGCTGCCTCCGCACGCGCGGGGATGGTCCCGGGCTGCTCCGCTTCCTCGTCGGAGGCTCCCACTGCTCCCTGCACGTGCGGGGATGGTCCCGGCGGGTACCTGTCCTCGACGACGCTCGCGGCCTGCTCCCCGCACGCGCTGGGATGATCCTGGCCACCTGGCGGGGGGCGCGATGACGACGGCGCTGCTCCCCGCACGCGCGGGGATGGTCCCGTCAAGGCCCGTGCCGAGGCGATCGCCGAGAACTGCTCCCCGCACGCGCAGGGATGGTCCCGAGTTCTGGAACGGCAACAGCGGTAACGCCGTCTGCTCCCTGCACGTGCGGGGATGGTCCCCGGCGGGTCGCTACCAAGATGGTGGCGGACGACTGCTCCCCGCACGCGCGGGGATGGCCCCGGTGTGGGAACGCAGCTCTTCCGCACGCGGTCTGCTCCCCGCACGCGCGGGGATGGCCCCAGGTCGAGCATCCGGTCCGGGTGCTCCTCACCCTGCTCCCCGCACGCGCGGGGATGGTCCCGTGATTGCGGTCATGACGATCGCCCGCGCGCTCTGCTCCCCGCACGCACGGGGATGGTCCCGACATGTCGATCTACCGGAACGGCACCGACCTCTGCTCCCCGCACGCGCGGGGATGGTCCCGCGCTGAGCAGAGCCGCACGGGCGGCCGGGGTCTGCTCCCCGCACGCGCGGGGATGGTCCTGACAAGGCGGACGTCACGACCTCGCGGCCTGGCTACTCCCCGCACGCGCGGGAATGGGCCCAGCTCCAGGGCTCCGCACCGGATGAGGTCGCCCTGCTCCCCGCGCGCGCGGGGATGGTCCCTGCGCCGGGTACAACCGCCGGGGCTGGGTGTTCTGCTCCCCGCACGCGCGGGGATGGTCCCCGAGAGGACGAAGTGATGGGGAAGCACGACAACTGCTCCCGGCACGCGCGGGGATGGTCCCAAGTAAGACAGCCGGCGAGGCCGGGTCGCCACCTGCTCCCCGCACGTGCGGGGATGGTCCCGCGGGTGCCGGACCACGACTGGGCATTCGGCCTGCTCCTCCGCACGCGCGCGGGGATGTCTCGCGCAGGGGATCTCGGCCAACAGGTCCGGATTAACCGTTGTGGTAACGCCCGGAAGGGCACGCGAGCGCTCGTTGGCGAGGCAGTTGCGTGCAGTGGTGACGTATCAGTCGGTTCGAGGAGGGTGGTGCGGGGTTGGGCGTGTCTGGTGCCAGCTGTGGCGGTAGCAGTGACGTCCCAGGTAGGGGCTGGTGAGGATGTGGTGGATCTCTGTCCATTGCATTAGTTCTCGCCATGGGACGACCGGTAGCGGATGTGGTGCTGCGGTGAGGGCGTGGTTGTAGGCGGTGAGGGCGTCGCCGATTGTCACTGGTCGAAGCGGGCCGTGGGTCATCGCGAGGCTGACGATGAGTTTCGCGAGGTCGTATCCGAACGGTGCGAGGGTGAGGCAGTCGTAGTCGACCATGGTGACCCGGGAGCCATCGACCAGGAGGTTGCGGAGGTTGGCGTCGGCGTAGATGGAGGCTGGGGCGTCGGCTGCCGCTTCGATGGCCTGGACGGCTTGGTCTGCCGTCAGGGCGGGGGCGGGGACGCGGCTGTTCTTCAAGTGGGCACGGATGCGGTCTCGCCGTGCGGCGATGAAGTCGGGGATGGAGAGGTCGGGGTCTGCACGGAAGGGTCTGTCGAGCCGGGCTTGGTGAAGCGCGGTGCGGTGCACGGCCTGGTGGAAGTGCCCCATCGTTCCGGCGATCATGACGAGGTCACGAGGACGGGCGTGGTGGCCGAATACGTAGTCGAAAGTCAGCTCGCGGGGGTTTGTCTGCTGGAGTCGGGCTAGCTGCATCGGCGTGCTGAGTGCGCGCATCTGCTGGGTCAGCCACTGATGGTTGGCGGCAGCCGTTCGGCGAGTCTGGAGGTCGGTGTAGGTCTTGGTCCAGGTGGTGGTCATGGTGATCGCCGCCGGGCTAGGACGTAGGTGATCGTGGATGTGGCGGTAGTGGGGCCATCTCCACGACGGTGCCTGAGCTCGGCCGCTAGAGCCTCGGGGGCCCCTTGCAGGTGGCCGAGGTGGTATTTGGGGATGGTGGTGAGGTAGTCGGCCAGGTGGTTGGCGTCGCGGAAGCGGAAGACGTGCCGGTCGTGGAGGACTGTCGTCACGTCCAGTGCCGTGGCCGTGAGCGTGGGCAGGTTAGCGCTGTTGGCGGACGCGTACAGGCTGGGGCGGCGGGTGGCATCGGTGTCCAGGCCGGTGTGAGCGAGGAGCTGGTCGAGTTCGCGGTAGCTGTCGGCGGACTTGGTGATCAGGAGCGCGGTGCCGGCTGGTTTGAGGGTGCGGGCGATCTCGGCGATGGCGTCGGCGGGGCGGGTGGAGTGGTAGAGGCAGAAGATGGCTGTGGCGGCGTCCAGGACGTGGTCGGCGAGGGGGAGCTGGTGGAAGTCGCCTTGGACGTACAACAGCTCGTTGCGGTGTGGTCGTTTGGCGGTGAGATGTTCGCGGGCTTCTCGGAGCATTGCGGCTGAGGCGTCGATGGCGAGAATCCGCAGGTGTGGGAAGCGGTTGAGCAAGGCGTGCGTGGGACGTCCGTTGCCGCAGCCGATGTCGGCCAGTAGGGGCGTAGCGCCGAGCTGGGGCGTGGCGAGGTCGGGTGCGGCGGAGTCGAGCAGGTCCGCTGCTGTTCGACCAACGTGGGATCCGTGGATCTTGGCGCTAAGTAGCGCGCTGCTGCGCCTGCTGACGCGGTCCCGGTCGGCGTACAAGGAGGGGACGACGGCGGGATCGGTGAACGGCTGCTCGCGGTGATCATGCGGCGGTGGCATCAGGCCACCGCCCGGGGGTGGGTCAGCGGGCGGCGCGCTCCAGTTCGTCGGTGAGGCGGTTGGCTGCGCGGCGGGACGTGGCGATGAGGATCTGGGCGTCGTTGCCGTGCTCGGCGAGCAGAGTCCTGACCCGGGGTGCCATGGTCTTGCGGTAGCCCCAGATGTACTTGATGAAACCCCAGTTGATGGTGTCGTACACACCGTTGTCGTGCTGACCGCCTCGGTATCGCCATCTGCGCTGGGCGATGCCCCATAGGCAGGTGGTGGCGGGCAGGTCGAGGAAGATGACATGGGTGGCGCGATGGAGCCGGATTGGCAGCGTGCCGGCGTAGTTGCCGTCGATCACCCAACGGTCCGCGGCGACCAGCTCGTGCTGGATCTGGGCGAACTTGTCCTGGGACAGCTTGTTCCACTCGTCGTCGTAGTACACGGCGTCCAAGTGCGTAATGGTGGTGCCGAGGGCGGCGGCGATGCGGCGGCCGATGGTGGTTTTGCCGCTGCCGCCGCAGCCGATGATCGCTACGCGCTTGACGGGTTCGTTGAGGCTCACGTGCATCGAAGGTAACGACTGTCGGGGGGTGGCGCGGCCATACACGCGACTGGCCGCTACTTGGTCGAGGTCGAGGCGATGTCGCCGCATGGGCGCCGAGGGACAGAGTGGTCATGGCGGTCACCGCCGCCGTGACGATGCGGTGGCTTGGTCGAGGAGCCGTTCCAAGGTGCCGAGTTGCCGCGAGAGGCGGAACGGGGCCAGGTGGGTGATGCAGCGGCCGATGAGGTCGGCGTGCCGACCACTGCCGGCTTGCTTGACCAGGGCCGCGAGTACGGACGCGGCGTGTGTGGCGTCGTCGATGATCAGATCGCCGGGAATGATGAGGTCGACGGACCGTAGCTGGGAGGGGGCGAGGGGCAGGCATCCGGCGAGGACGGCTTCGGGGAGCCGCTGGGTGAACTGGCCGCGGGCGGCGAGCCGGTCCGGAGCCAGCAGGACCGTGGTGAGCGATCGGCGGTAGAGCGGCTGCACGGCGGTGAACGGGATGCGTCCGGTGAAGTTCACCTTCGGCCAGCGGTTGGTGGACGTCCATTTCCCGGCGACCTGGTGATCGAAGTCGGCGGCGAGCGGTGCGAAGTACTGGTCGAAGGCCTCGTCGCGGTCGTACTGATTGCCGATGTAGACCAGCGGTAGATTCCGCTGCTCGTCAGCAAGGTCGAGCGGTTCAGCGGCATCGATGGCTTGATCGGCTACCGGGAACAGCAGGCTCTCAGTGCCGGGCCAGGGGTGCAGGGCCGCCTCGCACACGGTGACATGGGGGATGGCGCGAAGCGGGTGCGCGGCGGGCAACTGTAGGTCCTTATCCCACAGCAGCGTGGGAGTGTGCCGCCGATAGGTGTAGTGGTTCAGCAGTTCTTCTTGGCGATGGAGGTCGCAGGTGTGGCCGGGGCTGTCGCAGGTGGTGGTGTTGCGGCGGGGAATCGGCCACCGCCATTCGCAGAACAGCACCTCGATGTCGGGAAATTGGAGATCCCAGGTGTAGCGGCCGCCGAGGTCGTCGCCGGCCTCGTCCAGGTCGCGGTTGGCTTGTAGGAACACCATGTCGTGACCTGCGTCGAGGAGGCCGTTGATGAGGGTCGCGCGGTGGCTGCGTCCGCCGTCGGGGGTGTCGGTAATGCCTGCACCGAGGAATCCCCAGAAGCTGTAGCCGATTCTCATGATGTCGACTCCGCCTCGGTGGCCGGCTCCGCCGCGGGTTCCTTGGTGACCCACCAGTTCTCGATGAGCAGGGCGTCCAGGCCGGATTCGGTGAGGCAGTCCAACGCTGCGTCCGGGGTGCCGCAGATCGGTTTGCCCTTGATGTTCAGGCTGGTGTTGATGAGTAAGGGGTGTCCGGTGATCGCGGCGAACGCGGCCAGTACTTCGGCCAGGAATGGGTTCTGCTCGGGGGTCACCGTCTGGATGCGTGCGGTGCCGTTGACGTGGACCACAGCGGGAAGGGCCTGGGCGGCGCGGGCGGTGACTCGCGATGCGATCGACATGTACGGTGAGGGCTGCCTGAGCGTGAAGTACTCGGACGCGCGGTCGGCCAGGACGATGGGTGCGAACGGCCGGAACGGTTCGCGGTACTTCACCGTCATGTTCAGCCGGTCCACCACACCCGGGTCCAGCGGGGAAGCCAGGATCGACCGGTTGCCCAGCGCGCGAGGTCCGGCCTCCAGGCGTCCCTGGAACAGCCCAATGATGTGCCCCTTCGCCAGCCGCGCGGCGATCGTCGCGGCTGGCGAGGCAAGCCGAACCGCGGTCAGCCCGCGCCGGGGCCGTGAAGAGAGCTCCAACCCGGGATAGCCGGGTCCCAGGTAACAGCTACCGGCCCCGGCGGGAAGCTGTCCGGTCAGCCGATGGACGACGGCCAAGGCGGCCCCGGCTGAGGTACCGGAGTCACCGGGGGCTGGGGGAACTACGACCTTGGCGAATCCGGCCTCCTCGCAGATGCGGCCTATCGCCACGCAGTTCATCGCCACGCCTCCCGACACCGCCAGGTGCTTGGCTCCGGTCGTCTCACGCGCGTGGCGGGCCAGATGCACCATCACCTGCTCGACGCGTTCCTGTAGCGCCGCTGCGAGGTCCATGTGGATCTGCTCGACGGGGTCGCTGGCAGATCGAGGCGGGCAGGTCGCGGCGATGAACGTACTCGACACGCGCGGCCAGCGATGTGACAGGACGCGCAGCGGGAACAGGTACGTGTCGAGGGCGAAATTGCCAGGGCCGATCGGGATCGCGCGGGCGAAGAGCGTCCTGAAGCGTCCTGGGTCTCCGAGGGCGGCCAGCGCCATGACCGTGCCTTCCTCGTCGCCGCGCCGCCATCCCAGATGCTCGGTGACCGCACCGTAGACGTAGCCGAGCGAGGCCGGGTCGCCGATATTGCACACCCGCCTCAACTCGACACCGAGGGGAGTGCAGCGGGCCCGCGAGATGCTCGTGGTCACCCGCTCACCGAGGCTGTCGACGACCAATACCGCCGAATCGCCGGGATCCTCGTCCCGACCGTCGAGCCCGGCGGCCAGCGCGTACATGGCATGGGCGCGATGGTGCTCGACGCCGACTACCCGCGCCGAGGGAAAGCGTTCACGGAACTGGCGGAAACGGGCGCGGCCGTTGCGATGGACGCGGGCGAACGAGTGCGCGCGTGGAAGCGCTCGCCGGGCGGTGGAAGGCAGCAGCAGGTAGGGCACTGCCAGAGGGGCTGCGGCCAGATAGCGGCGCGGATCGAAGTTGTACGCCACATGGGTCACCGCGCCGGGAGTGAGCGCGGCGCGCTGCAGCAGCCAGTCGACGGCCTGCTCGGGGTAGGCGTTGGTGTGCTTGACGCCGTTGAGGCGTTCCTCCTCGACCAGGCCGATGAGTCGGCCGTCGCCGATCAAAGCGGCGGAGGAGTCGTGGGTGCCCGAGCACAGCCCAAGCACGACCGGCGACCCGCTGGTTTTCCCGGCTGAGGGCATCAGGCAGGCCCTTTCATCTGGGCGTCTGGCTGGAGCAGGCCAGCGGCGCGGTCCAGGTGGTCGTACCAGGCGTTCAGAGCTCGCCCGAGCGGTCCGTCGATGTTGCGTGCCTGCGCGCGGCCGTCGGTGGTGTCGCCGGACTTGTAGCTGCGGTAGCTGCGCATGACCTCGGCCATCTCCGTCCAGCCCGGGTGCCGGCAGTTCTCGCCGTTGATCACCGCGTGGAGCAGTGGGTCGAGGTCTTCCCAGGGCACGGTGAGCGGTGCCATCTCCACGCCGTGCACGTCATCGATGGCGGACGGAGCGCTGACGAGTTCGCGGGCGTAGGGCATGTGCTCGTCATAGAGGTGAAGCGAACCGATGTGATGGTGATAGACGCCGAGCTTCGCGCCGACCCAGCCGGCCACCAGTTCGTGCACGATCGTGTCGACGTAGATGTCGTAGCAGAACCCTAGCCACAGATCCTGGCTGCGCATCGCGGTGTGCATGTCGAGCCGGCCGTCGCGGAGACAGAACCAGTATCCGAGGGTGCAGGGCACGTCTCGATGTCCTGCATGGTCGCGGGCCGGATCCCACAGCTGGACGACCGCGCGCCGGGAGGACGGTTCGGCGAGCAGCTCCCGGCGGACCAGGTCCAGCTGGTCCACGCCGTCCGCCCAGGACCGCAACCGGGGCCCGTAGGCGCCGCGCAGGACATGGCCGTCGGCGAACCGCTTGAGCCGCTCGTTGTAGGTGTAGATCCAGTCGTCATCGACGCCGGCGATAATCCACACGGTCTCCGCCGCGGCGAACGCCGCGTTGATGACGCGGGTGGGCGGCGCGTACACCAGCCGTTGCCGCGGCCGGGTCAGCGAGAGATGCGCATCGGTGACCTCCCGAGTACCAAGCCCTCGCGGAGCACACGGTGCGCCGTCCCGGACGACGGCGTTGATGGCGGCCACCCACAGTGCGGTGGCCGAGTCGGCACTCACATCGATCATCGGATTCCACTCCGTGCCGCCGCGGTCGAGGCTTCGGTCGCCGGTCTCAGATTGGAGCCGTGCGACATGTGCTCCCACAGGCGTGCCAGGCCGTCTTGCAACCGCACTTGCGGAACGAAGCCGAGGATCTGGTGCGCACGGGTCAGGTCGGCACGAGTGCCTGCGGCGTCGCCGGCGCGTCTCCCGGCGGGTTCCAGCGGCACCCGCCGTCCGGTGAGCTCCCCGATCAGATCGGCGACCTGGATCAGCGACGCCTGGTCAGCGCCTGCCACGTTGACCACCTCGGCGGACCCGACCTCCATGGGGATCTCCACCGCACGCATCGCGGCGTCCACCAGGTCGCTGACGTAGGTCCAGGTGTGCAGCGCGCTACCGTCACCGAACAGCGGCATCGGCTGCCCGGTACGCGCCGCGGTGAACATGCGCGGCACCACCATGGCCGGATTGCAGCCCGGCCCGAACGCGGTGAAGAACCGCAACGCCACCGCACTGAGCGTCGAGCCGGGACGACGGGCGTAGGCGAGCGCGAGTCCCTCGGCGGCGAGCTTGGCCACACCGTACGGAGAGGTCGGCTCCACCGGCCGGTCCTCCCGGGCGATCGCGGCACTCGCCGGGCCGTACACGTGCGAGGAGGACGCCACGACCACGCGCGGGACCTGCTGCTGCACACAACCGTCCAGGAGCCGCTGCGTCCCCAGCACGGAGGCGGCATGTGCCGAGAACCCGGCTCCCCACGAGGCCGCAACGTCAGTGGCGGCGGCCAAGTGGATCACCGCGTCCACACCGCGCAGGGCCCCAGTGACCGCCGGGTCCTCCACCCCCGCCGTCAGGATGCGGAAGCCGGAGTAGTCGTAGAGCCGACGCAGCTGGTGGGCGGTGCGGGCACAGGCGTTGACGGGCCTGGTGTCCACGCCGATCACCGCAACGCCCTCGCGCAGCAGTGCCAACGCCAGATGCGATCCGATGAAGCCGCAGACGCCCGTCACCATCACTGTCGTGGTACGGGCATTCGGCAGGGGCTCATCGACGTCCCGCCACGAGCCGGTCGGCGCGGCGCCATTGGAGAGCTTCGAGGAAGGGGATGAAGGTGTAGGCATCGTGTTCGCTTTCTCCCGGAGGCAGGGCCTGGTGCACCTGGGCGGCGACCAGGAGGTCACGGATTCAGCGAACTACTTCGGCAGCTTCCTGACTGCAGTGCGGACAGTGCGGTGAAGAGCCGATGGTGCGACCGGTAGCGGACCAGTGCGAAGTGGCCGAGACTTAGCCCGCGCCCCTACTGTTCTTGACAGGCGGCATCCAGGAGGTGTCATGACCGCCGCGTCCCCGCTCGGAGAGCTGCTGGCGGTGTTCGGACTGCGCGCCGACCAGCTCGCGCGACGGCTGAACGACATGTCCGAAGCCCTCGGCCGGCCCGAGCGGGTCCATACCAAGACCCCCTACAAGTGGCTTCGCGGCGAGGTGCCCCGTTCACCATGGCGGTCCCTCACAGCGCTGCTCCTCGAACAAGAACTCGGCCGTCCCATCAGTGTCGCCGACCTCGGCTGGCCCCCCGACGATCTGGAGTGCGCACCGGCGACCACAGGGCTGCAAACCGCTTGGACGACCGCCGGGACCTTGCGCGCGATACGCGCGGTCGCTGACGCTGGCTATATGGATCGTCGTAGCTTCCTGCTGATGCTGGGGGCCTCACTCACATCCCCGGCCCACGAGTGGCTTGTCGCCCACCCGACCACGAGCCTCGCCCAAGCCGTCGGTACGGCCGTCCCCGCCCAGATCGTCGACGACTTGGACGCCATCACAGCCCGGCTGCGACACATGGACGACCAACTCGGCGGAGGACCCCTCCTGCGGCTGATCCACGAACACCTGCGCTACGTCACCACGCTGCTCACACAAGGCCGCTACGACGACACCACCGGCAAACGCCTTCACGCCACCGCCGCCGAGCTACTACGCCTGGCCGGATTCACCGCGTTCGACAGCGGACAGCACGGACTCGCGCAGCGTTACTGGGTGGCCGGCCTCCACGCCGCCCACACCGCTGGCGACCGCGCCCTCGGCGCCAACATCATCGGCTTCATGTCATGCCAGGCCAAAGACCTGGACGGCGGCCGCGAAGCCGTTCTGCTCGCCCAGACCGCCCGCACCGGCTACCCCGGAGGCAGCGGTCGGGTCACCGCCATCCTCGAACTACGGGCCGCCGAAGCCCACGCCAACGATCAGACCGCCACCACCACCCGACGCGCCACCGACATCCGCCGCGCGATCGACACCGCCTTCGACGCCCTTCAGGACCCCAGACCGTCATCGGACGACCCGGGCTGGAGCTACTGGATGACTGACACCCACGCCCACGGCCAAGCCGGCTACTGCTACCTACGCAGCGGCGACCATCAACGAGCCCGCCACCACCTTCGCCAAGCCGTCAAGACCGACACGGACTCGCGCGAAGGAGCGCTACGGCAGATCCTGCTCGCCACCACCTACATCCAGCAGCCCCAACCCGAACTCGAACCCGCCCTGTCCTACGCCCACCGAGCGCTCGGCACGCTGTCCGGCCAGGTCGACTCCGCGCGATGCCGCAGCCACCTATCCCGCTTCAGCGAACATCTGGCCCCCTACCGACGCAACACCAACGTCCGGACGTTCCTCGACCAAGTAAAAGCAGCCAAGGAACCCAGCACCCGCCAGCACACCTGATCAAGACCCCGTAGAGAATCGAACGGCATGAACTCGTCCAGGCCAGCGACCTCGAAGACCAGACCGCCCCCGCGCGGGGATGAACCCGGCCCGCAGCCTGCGGGCAGGAGTGCGTGGTGGCAGTCCCGCGCTGCGGCAGTGTGCCGGCAGCCACGGGAGCTTCCCATGGCCGCCGTCAATCGCCCTCCTGCTGCGGTCGCTCCACGACCCACCTAGGTCACCTATGCAGCCGTTTGATGCGATATAGCCGAATCGCAAGAAGTGCTCAAAACAGGCGTCCCCGCCGATAGACCTGCAGGTCAGGAAGTCTGCTCCCCGCACGCGCGGGGATGGTCCTAACTACGGTCTACGAATCCTCGGCAACTACGACTGCTCCCCGCACGCGCGGGGATGGTCCCCGGCCATCACGTGCAGGTCATGGGCATGTCTGCTGCTCCCCGCACGCGCGGGGATGGTCCGGAGACGTCGGTCGTCGTGACGTGGGTCGTGATCTGCTCCCCGCACGCGCGGGGATGGTCCCCGCCGGACGGTACCGAGACGCGTGGGTTGAGATTGCTCCCCGCACGCGCGGGGATGGTCCCCTCCCCGGCGGCGGCGGAGCCGTCCAGATGAACTGCTCCCCGCACGCGCGGGGATGGTCCCACCTCCGTGCCGTTCTCCATGGCGGTGGCGCACTGCTCCCCGCACGCGCGGGGATGGTCCCCCCGACCCCGTGATGATCCGGATCACCAGCGGCTGCTCCCCGCACGCGCGGGGATGGTCCCACCGCGAGGCCCGCGTCCATCAGCTTGCGGAGCTGCTCCCCGCACGCGCGAGGATGGTCCCTCGAAAAGCACCAGCGATCCCTGCCCGACTCCCTGCTCCCCGCACGCGCGGGGATGGTCCCGAGAAAGGGACGTCCACCTGGTTCCGGTTACACTGCTCCCCGCACGCGCGGGGAAGGTCCCTCCGCGACCTCACCTGGCGCACACCCGCCGAACTGCTCCCGCACGCGCGGGGATGGTCCCCCGAACGGCTGCCGGCCGCCGAGCCAGACACCCTGCTCCTTGCACACGCGGGGATGATCCCGACTCGTTCATCGCAGAGCTCACTCGCCTGTGCTACTCCCTGCACGCGCGGGGATGGTTTCAAGCCCGCTACCGCGTCGACACGCCCGCGGTAGAGCGATCCCTCACCGAACTCCAGAACTACCTGCGCACCTGCTGCCCGCCCACGGATGGGGACGCAGCCGACGCCTGAGTGCACGATGGCCGTCGGCATCCGCGCCAGGAAAGCGCTGAAGCACTTTGCACTCCTCGGGGCGAGCGGTGCAGGCTCAGGTCACGTGACATGTGCGCTGCCCGTTCGGAGCGCTTGTGGGAGTGAGGAAGGCGGCCCCAGGCGGGACGGGACGTGGATACGCTTCATGTCCTACAGACGTGACAGTCGGTGTTCGGGGACATGAGGTGAGTGTGATTAGTCCGTACGTGCGCCGACTGCGGCTTGCGGCGGAGTTGCGCGAGCTGCGGGAACAGGCCGGGGTCTCAGCGCAGGACCTTGCCAAGCGGTCGGGCGTCTACCGGCAGATGATCAGCAAGCTGGAGAACGCGCACGTCGCACCGAACCAGGAGGATGTTCAGCGACTGCTGGACGTCTTCGGCGTCGAGGGTGACAAGTGGACACAGCTCGTGCAGATCACCGCCGAGGCGGCGGCGCATGGCTGGTGGGAGTCGTCGGGGATCGGTGAGCGCCAGGCCAGGTTCGCCAACCTCGAGGCCGGTGCGAGCGTCATCCGCGAGTATCAGCAGAACCTGATCCCGGGGCTGCTGCAAACAGAGGAGTTCATCGCCACACGCTTGACCAACACAGAGCTGCCCTTGCCGCCTGATGCCGAGGTCGCTGGCGTGCTGAAGGGGCGGGTCGGACGGCAGCGGATGCTGCATCGTCCGGCTGGCCCGTCCTATGAGGTGATCCTGGACGAGGTGGTGCTGCGTCGCCGTTCGGTCCCGGAGGAAGTGTTCCGTCGGCAGCTCGGCCACATCGTCGACCTGTCCCGGCAGGACGAGCGGGTGACGGTGCGGGTTCTGCCTGTGGACGCCGAGATCCCTGGGTACAACATCCCTGAATGTTCGTTTTCGATGTACACCTATCCCGACGACGGTGATCCGGATGTAGTGGCATTGGAGACGGTGACCACCGACCTCGTGCTCACCGATCCGCAGCACACCGCGCAATTCGAGATGGTGTACGGAGGTCTCATCCGCGCGGCGCTGTCGGCCGAGCGGTCACGCGAGATGCTGACGGACGTCGCAGACTCCCTCCCGTCGCACTAGGAAGATCCCATGACCAGTCGTGAACGCTTTGTCGGATGGCGCAAGTCGTCGTACAGCGGAACGGGCAACAACTGCGTCGAGGCCGGGCGATCCGGCGGGCACCGGATCGGCGTCCGGGACACCGCGTTTGGCGACGCCGGCCCAGTGCTTGAGTTCGGGATGAGCGCCTGGGCGATCTTCTTGGCGGAGGTCCGCCGGGGAAGACACTGTCTGCCGTAGCCCATTCAGCCAGGGAAGCAGGGGTCGAAGTGTCGCACTTCGACCCTTTTCTTCGTATCTGGGTAACGAGAGAGATGCGCACTGTTACAAAAACCCTTGCGGCTGATCAAAGACAATCACATACTCGTGACTGTCACCCGACAAGGACAGTCGGAACAACGATGTCTGTCTAGCGACCTGAGAGCACAGGTCAATGGACTCCCGAGAACCGGCTGTCGTCCCCCTGCAGGCTCACAGTCAGGAGCGACAACGATGTCTGTGCCATCGACCGCACCCCCATGCCGCGACACTGCGACGCCCGGCACAAGGCCCCCGCTGCACGACGGCGGCGACTACAGGGATGTCGTGGGGTTGGCCGCTCTGCCAACCTCGATCCCCCTGGTGCGCGCGTTCGCCCGAGCCAAGCTGTCGGCGTGGGGACTGGACGCCGATCATGGCTGGGACTGCCAACAGGTGCTCTCTGAGCTGGTCACCAATGCCTTCGACGTCACGGGTGAGCTACTCCCCGATGATCTGGTCGCCCTGGACGAACTCGCGGTGATCCTCATCCAGCTCCGGATATCGGCCAAGCACCTCATCGTCGAGGTTCGTGACTCTGGGGCCGGCCGTCCGCAGATCCCGGACACGGGGCTCAACGACGAAGGAGGGCGCGGCCTGCGGCTGGCAACGATGCTCGCCGGTGCCTGGGGCTGGTACCCCGTCACAACACCCAAGCAGGGCAAGGTCGTTTGGGCGTCGTGGGCGCTCGACCGGAAAGCCGCCTCGTGAGGCCGCGCCCAGCGCTTCGCCTGCTCGTCCGACGACGTTCCGCGGTTCCGCCACCTCTCGCATTCATCGTCCCGGACGAGATGACTGGGCTCGAACTAGCGAACGGGGTCGGCTTGGCCTTCGCCCGCTCACGCGATGCCATGGCGGAGGAAGCGAAGCAGGCTCGATACCGAGCCTCCGAGGAGAAGAATCGACGGCATCGCGCCTACCTGGCCGGGCGAGCAGATGCCCTGAGTGAGGCCGTTGCGCGGACGGACACCGCGATGGCCGACCTGTTCGCCAGGTGAAACGCTGAGGGCGGGCGGCTCCCCTTCAGGCGAGGGAGTCGCCCATCACCTCTGTGCTCTGAGTCGGACGCTCGATTCAACGCTCGACGAGGGTGCGAGCGTCCGCCCCTTGCCGCCGAGCCAACCCTTGAGCTGCGCCGGGCAACTTCCTACGGCAGGTCGAGCGAAGACCATGGCGATTCAGGAGCGCCAACACGATGCTTTCAAACAACAGTGCGCCACGCCGACGCTTAAAGTAGTCGACTGACGTGAGATGAGGGAAGCTGGGACGCAGGTGGCCGGAGTGGCCGCTGAAGCACTCAGTCGAACCGAGCAGAGAGGAGTCCGCAATGGTCCGGATTCAGGCAACGCTGGAGAGCACCTCGCATGGACGCACTCGACACTCACACCGACGGGGCTACTGAGCGGCTCACCGTCAAGCTGCACGACCGACTCTGTCTGCATCCGCGACAGGAAGCTCAGACGCTAGGGCACACCCCCAGCCCGGGGCCCCAGTACGCCGATACGAGCAAGCGAGCACAGATCTCTCGGGCGAGCTCGTTATCCACAACACTGTGGACAACCGGGCGGAGTTCCGGAAGGCGTGGAGCTACAGCGCTCGAAGAGGCCGATCGAACAGCATTAGAAATCGCGTACCGCCCGCGACACGTGACCGCACAAGGGAGCTCGGAGCCTCTGACCTGTGCAGGTCCCCGATGGTCACTCTGGACGCAGGCTCGGCGGATGGCATCGAGACGCTCGGCGTAATCGGCGGCGAAGAGATCCGGCAGTGCCTTGTCCAGGATGCCCGCGATTCGATGAATCGCGGGCCAGACGGCTGAATCGCCAACGACACGGTCGAAATCCGTCATCTGCAGCCGCTCCAGCCACTTGAACAAGACGAGCGCTTCTCCCGCGTAAGCCGGATGACGACCTCTTGCATGCCTGCAGACCTAGCCCTTTGTCGAGTGCGGTCTCAGACATGTCCCGAGGGATCTTCATCAAGCTCCGCTGACGCAGGGCAAGAAATGGAGAACACAAGCGTTATCGGCTGTGGACCGGGCGCGGTCCACAGCGAGGAACGGGATCGAGCGCGATCCCAGGTGAGGAGGCCAATGGCCGAAGACGGCAGCGACGAGTCCGCATCGAGCATGGTCAAGCGGCGTAACCGCCGAACCCGCAGCGAGGGGAAGCGAAGGCGGGTGCTGTACATCCTGTTGTCGGACGAAGAGCACGCGGCGGTGTCCAAGGCGGCCGAGCGGGAACGCCTGGCGACTGCGGCGTGGGCAGCGCTGACGTTGCTCGCCGCAGCAACCGGGAAGCCGCGAGCGGAGAACAGCGAGCTGCGCGAGATGCTGCAGGCCGTCATGCAGGTGCGCGGTCAGGCGCACCGGATCGGCGTCAATCTCAACCAGGCGGTCGCCGCGCTGAACTCAGGAGAGGTGCCCTGGACGATCCAGTGGTACGCCCGCGCCGCCGCGCAGACGATCCGCAAGCTGGATGAGCTGGCCGACGAGCTGAGGAAGCGGCTGCCATGACAGGAGCCGTCAGCGGGCCGAAGACCTCGGCGCTGAGCGTCGCAGGATGATCGGGAAGGTTATGCGTATTGCCCGGGTCCAGGGGCTGCTGCGGTACCTCTACGGGCCGGGCACCAATGGTGAGCACCGCGACCCGCGCATCGTCGCTGGCTTTGGGGACCTGGCCGACTTGGAACCGGCAGTACGCCCCGATGGCCGCCGCGACTTTCGCCATTTGGAGGGTGTGCTGGTCCAGCCGCTGGCGCTGCTCGGTGAACGCAACTACCACAAGCCCGTTTGGCATTGCGCCGTACGGGCCGCTCCAGAAGACCCGGTCCTGACCGATGAGCAGTGGGCGCAGATCGCCGGCGAGATCATGCAGCGGACTGGTCTGGTCCCGGAGGGGGACGTTGACGCCGTCCGCTGGATCGCTGTCCGGCACGCCGACGACCACGTTCATATCGTGGCCACACTGGCGCGGCCGGACGGCGTCCGCCCCGAGGTATGGAACGACGGATACCGGGTGCGGGACGCCTGCCGGGCGGTGGAGGCACGGTTCGGCCTGCGGTCCACGGCGCCGGCCGACCGGACCGCCGCCCGCCGTCCCAAACGCGGTGAGATCGAGAAAGCCGTCCGCCGTGGCCGGGCAGTACCTTCCCGTACCTTCCTGCATCACAAGGTGCAGACGGCGGCCGCCGGCGCGGGTAGCGAAAGGGAGTTCTTCGAACGCCTCCAGGCCGACGGTGTCCTGGTGCGGCGGCGGTTCAGCGAGCGGACGGCTGGCGAGCTGACCGGGTACGCGGTGGCCGCGCCCGGCGATGTCAACGCGGACGGACAGCCGGTCTGGTACGGGGGCAGCAAACTCGCCGCCGACCTCACGCTGTCCAAACTCCGCCAGCGCTGGACAAGCGCGGACGGCTCGGTCCGCGGCCCATCCGCCGTCCGTCCGCTTTCCGGACGGCATCTATCCGCGCGGACAAGGCAGGCCCTACTGCGGACAACCGTCCGCAGCGCCGCGGACAAGACCCGGACGATCACTGAGTTCCTTGACCGGCTCCAGGACAACGGCCTCATGGTCAAGGTCCGCTACAGCCAGTACGTCCCCGGTCAGATCACCGGTTACGCCGTCGCCCTTCCCGCCGATTCTGGTGACGAGGAATCGACCTGGCATCCAGGAAGTCGGCTCGCAGACGACCTCTCTCTCACACGCCTCCAGCAGCGTTGGGCATCACCTGGGGCGCGTGACATGCCAACCGCCGTCGTTCGCGACCTCACCGTTGAGGATCGGCAGGCGTTCTACGACGACGCGGCTCGCGCCGCGTCCTACGCCACTGCCCACATTCGTCGCTACCTCGCCACCAATCCGTACACAGTCCAGGACGCTTGCTGGGCCGCCTCCGATGCCCTTCGCGCCGCTGCGCAAGCCACCGGCAACCATCACCTCCGCCGCGCCGCCGACAGCTACGATCGCGCCGCTCGCGCACCCTACGGTCGCATTCCACGGCCCACCCCTGCCGGCAACGCCCTGCGAACCGCAGCCCGCCTCCTCGCGCTCACCGGCTCCGTCAAGAACCGGGCGACCGTGTCGACCATGCTGCTCGTCGCCAACCTCATCACGCTGCTCGACACCATCGCCGAGCTGCGCCGCCTCCAGCACCGCCACGCCCAAGCCGACGCCGCCCGAAGCGCCGGCGCACAGGTCCGCGAAGCGCAACCCGAGGCACCCGTCAGCCCGCCAGAACCAACCGCACAGGTGGCCATGTCCTCACAAGCACGCCTGACCATGGCCGCCTTCCCCAACCCGTGGGCGCCGCTGCACCCCACGGCCCCGACTAGACCCCCACCATCGAGCCCTTCCCCACCAACCCGGCCAAGCCGACAGCACCGGTGACAATCCGTCATGACGAAGACTTCAACGCATCCGCCACGAACCCAAACACGGAGGCATCCGAATGCAGACCATGCGGCACGAAGACCTCGACACTCTTCCCACGGTCGTCAGTATCATGACCGCCGCTCGCGCTCTGAAACTCTCCCGTACGTACGCCTATGAACTGGCGAGACGCGGAGACTTCCCGTGCCGCATCATCCGAGTCGGTACCGCCTACCGGGTGCCGACCGCAGAACTCCGCAAGCTGCTCGGCGTGACCTAGCCGACGGAGAGCCGCGCTCTTCCCTGGATGGCGATGGAGATCGCCATCCAGGGGTTAGGGCACCTGACCTGGGCGTTAAGCCTCAAGGTTCCCATTGAAATGATCTAACAGCATGTAGTTGACTCTCCGCGAGTGAGCGATGACAACGCGAAGGTCTGCGATGAGCTCCCTGAGCGCCCGCACGAGCGTCTCGAACGGCTGGTGAGTCTGCTGGCCGAAGGCGTCGATGAACTCCGACGCCTTGAGCCGCTACCCCGTGTGCGTGCGAAGGAGCCTCTCGCCACCCTCGCTCGTGAGGTGATCGGGAGCCTCGCCGCCGTACAGCGGAAGGCGTTCCGCGAAGCCCGGACCGATGGCCTCACGCTCACGCAGATCGCCGACCGACTCGGCGTGAGTGTTCAGGCGGTGCTCCAGGTGCTGAAGAAGCGACCTCACGATTAGACCAACGTCTACGGAGGCGTTCCTCGGCCCTGGCACCGCGAAGTGACCATTCTGAGGAGAAGCCTTGAGAGGTACGACGTTCAAGCGCTGCGGCTGCCGCAACCCCGAGACGGGCAAGAAGTTCGCCTTGGGGACATGCCCGCAGCTGACCAAGCGGACCCACGGTTCGTGGTGGGCCCGCTATGAAGCTCCCCCAGGAGCGGATGGACGCCGAAGACAGCCCTACATCGGTCCGTTCACCACCCAGAGAGCTGCTCAGGCGGCTCTCACGGACGAACTCGCTACGGCGGAACGGCTCGGCCAGCCGGTCGACCGATCCCTGAAGGTCGGCTCCTACCTGGAGAAGATCTGGCTGCCAGGCAAGCGGCGTCTGGCGAAGTCGACCTATGCGGACTACGAGGAGATCGTCCGGCTCTACCTGGCGCCTGGGCTCGGACACCTCAAGCTCGTGGAGCTGCGTGACAAGCATGCACGTGACCTCTACGACGCCATCCTGCAAATCAACAGGCCGCTTCCCGCCTCAGAGAAGCCGAGCGAGCTCCTCCAGCGGCTGTTGGACGCCCGAGCGCTGTCCCCGCGGAAACTCCCTCCTGCGGGCAAGCCCACTCGCAAGCAGACTCAGCCGATCTCACCGGCAAGGGTGAGGAAGGTTCATGCGGTGCTGTCGTCTGCCCTGAACTCGGCAGTCAAGTCCAAGCGCGTCGGACACAATCCGATCGAGCACGTGGAACTGCCCCGGATCAAGGGCAGGCGGGTCAAGCCGTACGTGTGGACCGCTGAACGCGTCCAGCGCTGGCAGGAGACCGGCAAAGCTCCGGGCCCAGTGATGGTCTGGACTCCCGCACAGACCGGCGCGTTCCTCGACTTTGCGGTCGACGAGCGTCTGTACGCCCTCTTCCACCTGGTCGCCTTCCGCGGTCTGCGACGAGCCGAGGTCGCGGGGCTGTCCTGGCAGGACACCGACCTAAAGGGTTCGGGGACGATCACCATCAGGGAAACGCTGTCCGAGGGGGATGACGAGTACGACGACGCCAAGTCGGAGGCCGGCGAGCGAACGGTCGCGTTGGACTCGACGACGATCTCGGTGCTGCTGGCATGGCGCGAGCGTCAAGAAGAGGAGCGCCTCGCTGCCGGAGCGGAGGTCTGGGTCGACTCGGGCCGGGTGTTCACCCAAGCGGACGGCAGACCGCTTCGCCCTCAATGGATCTCCATGCGGTTCGACGACCTCATCGAGAAGCACGGGCGGGTCCGCCGGAGGCATGTCGAGGAGGGCTGGGCGCCGGACCGGATCGCGCGGCGGCACCGCGTCAGCGAGAGGGCCGTGCAGGGGGTGCTACGGGGCGACCCTCTGCCGCCGATCCGCTTCCACGACCTGCGGCACGGGGCGGCCACGCTGGCGTTGCTCGGCAAGGTGGACATGAAGGTGATCAGCGAGACGCTCGGGCACTCGCGTCATTCGTTCACCGCCGATACCTACACCTCCGTCCTGCCGGAGGTGTCGAGGGCCGCTGCTGAGGCCGTCGCCGCTGTCGTACCGCGCATGTCAGCCGACGAGGTGACGTCCGAGCCGCCGACTCCGCGGAACGTGGTCTCGCTGGCGGACCGGCGCAGGAGGCGAACCGAACACGCAGGGTAGTTGTGACGATGATCCACTTCGGGACTCTGACCTGGGCGTGGGACGCCGCCACGGCGTCTCGTGCTCACCACGTGCTATCCAGGGCCAACAAAACGGGCATCTGGGATGCGACAGGGACTTCGTCCAAGATCTCGATCTCGGGCGAAGTCCCTGGTCAGGTGGCGGAGGATCGGGGATTTGAACCCCGGATGGGCGGTAAACCCAAACCGCATTAGCAGTGCGGCGCCATAGACCGGACTAGGCGAATCCTCCAGGAGCCCTCAGGCTCAGGACAGGTTACCGGTTCCGCTGGCCAACCGGCAAAGCCTGGCCCGTGGTCACCGAAGCTTAGCCCGAACCGGCGACGCCCGCTCCCGGGGCCGCGGGAGCAGAGCGTCGGCGATCAGCCGCCCAGGCGGATGCCCGTGTAGCCGCACGCCTTGCCGAGCTCGTTGCCGTGCTGCTGCATCTCGGTGAAGTTGGGCGTCCCGCCGCCGAGGTTGCCGGAGTTCAGGCGCCGCAGCGTGGCGGCGGTGTCGTCCAGGTCCTGCGCGAACTTCGTGGCCGCGACCTCGACGTCGCCGCCGGCGCTCTGGCCTTCACTGCGAATCTTCGCGGCCGTGTCGGAGAACCGCTGGGGGCTGGTCGACGAGCCGCCGCTGCTGGTCGAGAAGCTGCGCAGCTCCGACTCGATGTTCTTGCACGCGGTGTTCTTCTTGCCGCTGCCGGTGATCGTGTCGATCGGCCCGCATGCCGTGGAAGCGAGCAGCGCGCCACCGATGGCGAGGACGCCGACCAGCTTGGTGGCAGACATGCGCATGGGGTGTCTCCTTCAGGGGGTTTGGGCTTCGGACGAGGTTCAACCTCATAGGTCGCACCCGTCTCAATCACCCCTTTGGCGCTGTCTCGTCCCAGCCGGTTCCGTGACCCAGGTCACATCGGCAACCGCTCGGGCCCCAACCGATTCGCGGACAGCCCCAGGGAGCCGGTACAGTAATCCCGGCAGGCACCCGTAGCTCAATGGATAGAGCATCTGACTACGGATCAGAAGGTTAGGGGTTCGAATCCCTTCGGGTGCGCCAGCTCAGAGCCCCCTTCCGATCATGGAAGGGGGCTTTTGCATGGCCGTGGGAGCCACAGAGACCGATCACGCCCCGAAGAGCGCACCGCTCATCGCCTCAGCCGCCGCCCGCTTGTCGTCCACCAGGAGATGCCCATAGACGTCCTTCGTGATCGCCATGGACGTGTGCCCCAGGATCTCTGAGACGACGTGCAGCGGCGTCCCTTGCGCCAGCATCAGCGAGGCACCCGAGTGCCGTAGCTCATGCGGATGCCAGTGGCCGAGACCAGCGCGCTTGGCCAGCTTGGAGAAGACGTGCGAGAAGTTGTCCGGGTCCATCGGCGTTCCGACCTCACTCGCGAAGATTAGCCCGTGATCCCGCTACAGCCCACCGGCCGCAATCTTGGCCTTAGCCTGCCGATCGTGGAGCGTCCGGAGCTTGGTCACGAGCTGAGGAGTGAGGACGAGCGTCCGGCGAGACTTCGGCGTCTTCAAGCCTCCCACCACGAGCCGTGTCTTGCGACCGCTCGCCTTGTCGCGGTCCTTGATTCGCTTCACGGAGTGCGTCAGCCGAATCGTTCCGGCGTCCCAGTCGACCGCCGACCAGTGCAGGCCGAGCACCTCGCCACGCCGTAGGCCGTACGCGAGCGCGAGCATGATGGCGACCTCGAAGCGGTGGCCGGCGACTGTGCTCAAGAGTACCTTCGCCTGGTCGATCGTCAGAGTCCGTCCTTCCTTGGCCACCACGTGAGGAGCTGCCGAAAGAGCGGCGACGTTGCCTTCTCTCTCGGCCTGCGCGAGAGCCTTGCGAAGCACCGTCCACATGATCCGGCTGCTGTTGGCGCTGTAGCCAGCCTCCCGCTTGGCCTGCCACAGCTTGTCGACGTCCAGGACAGTGGGTTTGGAGAGCTTCGTTCGCCCGAGCGCGGGTGCCGGATGCAGTCGCACAGTGTCCTTGTAGTCGTCTTCGGTTGACTCGGCCACCGTGCCCGGGAGGTTGTGGGTCAACCAGCGGTCCAAGAACGCCTTGATGGTGATCTTGTTGTCCCGGGATCGTCCCGGCATCCACCAGCTCTCGCAGCTTGCGAAGCTTCTCCGCCACCTCGGCGCGCGTGCGTCCGGAGACCTTCTTTCGGACGCGTCGTCCCTTGTCGTCGTAGCCGAGGTGGACCGCACCCCGCCAGCTCAAGGAGCGGCGGCGCTCGCGCTGTTGGCGCGGCCCGCCGCCTGCGCGTCCGGGGCGTGCGGCGTGGGCGCCGGTCCCCGGCCGCGCATCGCTGCACGGCCGCGCCAGCCGGTCGCCGGCCCGGTCCGCTCGGGTCGCGCCGCCGCTTGTACGACGTCAGCGTGCAAGGGCAACGATCTCGTCCACGGCCGTGAGCGGAACCATCAAGGCAAGATTCCAAGTCTCGTCATCCTGCCCGATCAGCACCGTCGCCTGCCCATCCTCGGCGAGGGTCCAGAACACCGGCAAGTCGCCACAAGTACCTACCTGAAGTGATCGCCGGTCATCCCAAGTCGCTGAACGGATTTCGCTCAGCCGTGAGAGGTCCGCAAGAGGTGCCCAGACATGCAGCTCCCATGTCTCAGCTTGCAACATCACTAGCGGCATCGGATCGGCGTCCATATCCAACGTCACGTCAACCATACGAGGATGCTCGCATAGAGCCAGAACCCAGAACGGGGCGGAAACCTTGCGTCCGTAGAGCATCTGCGCTTCTGCTGAGCGTGCGCTACTGGGGAATCCCGTGGTTCCCCAGACCCCTCCTGGACCCGGAGGGCACTCCCGCGCGAATCTGCCTGTCACGGGGTGCGCGCCGTTCGCGCGGGAGCACCCTTCGGACAGGCCCGTCCGTCCGTCGCGGTCCGATGGAGACGGCGACGATGGGAGAGCGGAGGAGGTCACGCCGGAGCACTATGAATACTGCGGGCTCTACCTACGAGGTCTGTCCAAGGACGCCGCGGTTGACCTGGTGGGCCAAGCCGCCGCTACCGCCCTTGACGGCGTCGCACACCTCAACGGCCTTGAGATCGAAGTCATGCGCAACCCTGGTTCGTTCCGGACTCAGAGGACTTCCCCGCCTGGCCAATCAAGATCGAGGTCGTCAAGCAGCAGGCCACACCCAGCCAGGTGGTGGACGCGGTCTCGAAACTCGTCACCTTCGCCTGGCAAGCCGGATACGCGGCAATCGCCGCAGGCGACTACGAAGACGAGCTCCCCGCAGACGGCGGGTACAGCCGGTGGCTCCGTGGGAGCCACGGTGGGAGCCACGGGGCCGGATGGTGAGGATCGGAGTGAGCGGGTTCGGACGCGGCGCAGGTCATCGGCCCAGCGTGCGGACGGGTTCGGACGGCGCCAGTGATCGTTTGGGAATCTACGGATCAGAAGGTTAGGGGTTCGAATCCCTTCGGGTGCGCCCTGTTCAGAGGCCCCTCGCGATCATCGTGGGGGCCTTTGTGCTAACGCCTTATCAACAGCGCGGCTTCCGGGCCTACGCCGCGTCCCTACCTGGTGAGCGAAGATCGTGACTGCCTCCACAAGCTGCTCGCTGTCGCATGCGTGTAGGCCCGCAGCCTGACGGACGGGGCAGCGTGCTCGGCCGGGCCGCCACAAGATTGAACAGAACGCCTGCCATCAGCAGCGTCGTCGTGCGGATGTGCCGGAGGTCGTGAGGCCGCGCGTGGAGCAGTGGCTCAGCTGGAGGCAGTCCCGCCATCGGTGCGTTGTGTGCGTCGGTCGGGGTCGTCATGAGGGACGTGGCCGTGTCCGGAGGGATCGGTTCGCCTGATCCGGTGGCGCACACACGGCCGGGCCCTTGATGTAGGTCGAGGCGTCGGTGAGGTCAATGTCTCGCCTCCGCAGGTTGAGCAGCTCACCGCGGCGAGCTCCCGTGTAGGCGACCAGGTGGGAGGACGTGGCCGGCCGCTGCGTCCACATCTCGTCGGGCTCGGGGCGCCGCATCTTGTCAGTAGGGGCTTGGACGCGCGGGACTTCGTTTGTCGGTGACGTGGGCTGGCAGCGGCTTGCCATTGCGGGCGGTGGTGGGGGGTGTTTTGCCGGGCTTCATGTCTTGGGCGCGGTAGTGCCAGTGCGTGAGGACGAGGACCTGGCGTCGTGAGAGGGGGCGTCTGGTGGTGTTCTCGTCGGGTTTGCGCTGGTTGTGTTTGGAGTGTGCTTGGCGGAGTGCGGTGAGGGTGGTCGAGTGACGGTGTGACTTGGTGGATCGACGAAAGTTGATGGTGGGTGGGGACTCTTGCCCGCTGCCACGGTGTCGGTCCTCCGAGGACGCTCGCCGTATGGGCCTACGCGGACGGTGAGGAGATCGTCCTGCTGATGAAGGGCCAGGGCGACAGCGGGTGGCGGCCGTCCTCGGACTCGTTCTACGGGTTGTCGCCGAAGCAGGTGGCCGATCTGCCGACCGAGCCGAAGAAGTTGGAGCAGGTGTTGCTGGGCCTCAGGGGCAAGTGGCACGCGGTCAGCGTCGACGGTGCCAAGGAGGAGACGATCGGCGAGTTGAAGGGCCAGGAGCGGCTCCGGGCCCTGACCGAGGTGGCCGGGGGGCTGCTGAGCACGACGCCGGCCTCGGGGAAGGTGCGGGCGGCGGTGTACCGGATGGTCGCCGGGCTGCCCGGCCTCAAGGTCAGGGGGACGGCGACCGATCCGCTGGGCCGCACGGGGGCGGTGGTGTCCATGCCGCTGAAGACGACGGTGCCGCTCGGCCTCTACACCGCGCCGAAGCAGCTCGGCAGCTACACGCGGCAATGGATCATCGACACGGGAACCGGGATGCTGCTGGCCACGCGTGATCTGGTGGCGACGCCGCCGCATGGTTCGCTGAGGCTTCCGTCGGGCGACAACGGCAAGCCGCGCCGCCTGACCGTCGCGACGCAGCCCGATCGGTTCCACCGACCGGGTGAGGTGCTCCAGTACGACGCCTACAAGGTCGCGGAGTGGACGGACTCGGGCCCGAAGGGCTGACCGGGACGGCCGGGTGGCGTGACGGGCGTCGCGTCGCCCGGCCGTGTCAGGACGTCCAGAGGCGGAGCTTCTCGGGGTTGAGGACCGCCCAGATGTTCCTGATCTGGGCGTTCTCGATGTCGAAGGCCATGACGGAGACGGTGGCGCCGTCCAGCTGGGCGGCCAGGCCGGGCTGGCCGTTGACCGTGCACTCCACGAGGGTCGCGCCGGAGCGGGTGGCGAAGAAGCGGGCGATCTGTTCGGCCCCTTGGAGGGGACGGGGTTCGGCGTGGGCGAGTCCGCCGCCGTCGCCGGTCGCGGTCGCGTCGGGGGCCAGGAGGCTGACGAGGGCGTCGATGTCCTTGGCCTCCCAGGCGCGTTTGAAGGCGCGGACGACGTCGGCGTGCTGGGGCGCGGGCGGGTGCTGGGACGCGCGGATGCGGCGGCGGGCCGAGGTGGCCAGCTGGCGGCAGGCCGCCGGTGTGCGGCCGACGATCTCGGCGACGTCGGCGAAGGGGTAGCGGAAGACGTCGTGCAGGACGAACGCGACGCGCTCGGCCGGGGTCATCGAGTCGAGGACGACGAGGAACGCCATGCTGACCGACTCGTCGAGGGTGACGCGGTCGGCCGGATCGGTGCTCGCCCATTCGTCGCGGTCGGGCAGCGGCTCGGGCACCCATTCGCCGACGTACTGCTCCCGCCTGGCGCGGGCCGAGCCGAGCAGGTCGAGGCAGACGCGGGTGGCGACGGTCGTCAGCCAGGCGGCGGGGGACGCGATCGCGTCCTGCCGCCGCGGCGGCATCGCGTACCAGCGGGCGTAGGTCTCCTGGACGGCGTCCTCGGCCTCGGTCAGGGAGCCGAGGAGCCGGTACGCGAGGTTGATCAGCCGGCGCCGCTCGCTCATGAGCGGGTCCGGTCCGGTCGGGGTGGTCATCGGGCGCCGACTCCTTTCCTCTCGTGGTCTCGACGAGTCAGCGCGCCGGGATGTGAGGTCGCCGCCTCACATCCGCGGGGAGTCCGTCGTCGTACCCGGGGACGAAGGAAGGAGCGATTATGGAACCCGTCAACATCGCGATCGTTTACTACAGTGCCACGGTCGGGGCGCCTGATCGGTTTAGTCGCGTTTGATGACGCCGGTGAGACCCGCTACGACGGCCGTGGTCAGGATCCATCCGGCGGCTATGAGCGCCCAGGAGCAGTACATCGCCGTGCCGTGGGGCTGCCATGCCTTCTGCTGCCCGAGGTCGATGACCGGTAGCAGGACGTCCAGTGTGTAGGCGAACGCGTTGAATGCGGGTCCGTCCGGGCTGCTCCGCGTCATGGCACCGGGATGCGCGTGGGCGAAGATCCAGGTTCCGGCGAGGAGCAGTCCGGCCAGCCATCCCGCGGCGAGGCGCGTCCGGTAGCCGTAGCCGACGGTCAGGTAGAGCAGCCAGTTGGCCAGCTTGCCGCCGAGGCCGAGCACGTGGCGGCGGTGCCGCTGCTTGGCGATGGCGACCTGGCGCGCGGCCTCTTCCCGTCCCGCACGGCGGTACGCGGCGGCCAGCTGGTCGTAGGCCTGTGGTGTGTAGCCGCCGCGGTCGCGGGCCAGCCAGCGCAGGCGTTGCCGCCCGTCCGTGCCGTCGTCGGCGAGGGTGCCGTAGGTGAAGCCGTGCAGGCGCAGGACGGCGGGCCACGTCGCCTGCGCGTCATGGAAGACCCTGACCTGGGCGTTCGTGAGGTTGACGAGCCCGTCCGGAGCTTCGCCGGGCAGCAGGATCAGCTCGTCGGCACGCGCCGCTTCGAGGTCCAGGGCCTGCTGGCCGGAGTTGCGCAGGCGGGCACCGGTGAAGTCGCAGGCACCGCCGATCCGGGCGCCTTTGATGCGGACCTCGCCCTCGGCGGTGAATCCGCTGCCGCATTGGACGTCGTGTTCCACGATGAGGCCGTAGCCGTCCAGTGCGGTTCCGCCGGGAGCTTTCAAGTCGGCCCTGGACATGTCTAGGTAGGAGATGCGGGCGCCCGCCAGGCGGATGCTTCCTTCGGCCCGAAGGTTCTCGCACAGCATGTGCTGGCCGACGGTGAGCCAGTTCGCTTGGAGCGCGGTGCCTCCGGCATTGGACAGGTGGGCGTCCTGGAGGACGAGTCGTCCGTCGATATGGGCGCCGAGCAGGCGAACCTCGCCTTCGGCGGTGAAGCCGCCGCCGCAGTGGAGGCCGTGGTTCACGGCCAGGCGGTCGGCGTTCAGGGCTCGGCCGCCGGGGTTGGTGAGGCGGGCCCGGCGGAGGGAGAGCTTTCCGCCGATGGTCGCGCCGAGAAGGTCGACGGGCCCTTCCACGGTGGATCCGTCGTTGAGTTCCAGGTCGCCGGTGGTGCGGAGGCTCCGGGCCGACAGGCCGGGCAGGTGGCAGCCGTGGAGGCGGACGGTCAGGGCGCTGGCGTCGTTCAGGGTGACGACGTCGTCGAAGTCGCAGCCGTCCAGTAGTAGGGGACGGGTGAGGGTGCACGCCTCCAGGTCCAAAGGGCCGGTGAAGAGGGCGCCCCGGATCTTGATCGGCCGGATGCGGCCGCCGTCGGACGGTGGCGCCTCGACGAGCCGTTCGCCCAGCCACGCGGCTCGCACCGTGCGGTGCGGGGGATCGCCGCCGCTGAGGTCGACCGGCTCGCCGGCGTCGATGCGCGGCATGATCCGCTGCTCGTTCTCGGTCATCGCAGTCCTCCGGTAGCCGATGCCGGAAGTGTGACGGAGGAGGGAGGCGGCGGGCCGGAGCGTGGGCGGGAGCGATGAGTTTCGGAAGTGTCGGTGGTCGTATCGATGATGGGGTCCGCCACGGTCCCTGAAGGGAGCACGGACATGAGCGCGGTACGGGTTCTGGTCGGTACGCGCAAGGGCGCGTTCATCCTCGAATCGGACGGGAAGCGCGAGCGGTGGGAGGTCAGCGGGCCGCACTTCGGGGGGTGGGAGCTGTACCACGTCGTGGGCTCCCCCGCCGATCCGTCGCGGCTGTACGCGTCGCAGTCGAACGGCTGGTTCGGGCAGGTGATCCAGCGGTCGGACGACGGCGGCCGGACGTGGCGTCCGATGGGCAACGAGTTCGCCTATGACGGAGATCCGGGCACCCACCAGTGGTTCGACGGCACGCCGCATCCGTGGGAGTTCGCCAGGGTGTGGCACCTGGAGCCGTCGCCGGCCGATCCGGACACCGTCTACGCCGGGGTCGAGGACGCCGCCCTGTTCCGGACCGTCGACGGCGGTCAGAGCTGGACGGAGCTGCCGGGGCTGCGCGGCCACGGGTCCGGGTCGTCCTGGCAGCCGGGCGCGGGCGGGATGTGCCTGCACACGATCGTGCTGGACCCCGTCGACGAGGCGCGGATGTTCGTCGCCATCTCCGCGGCGGGGGTCTTCCGGACGGACGACGCCGGCAAGACGTGGCAAGCGGCGAACAGGGGCCTGCGGTCGGAGGGGATCCCGGATCCCGAGGCCGAGATCGGCCACTGCGTCCACCGCATCGTCCAGCACCGGTCGCGGCCGGAGGTGCTGTTCATGCAGAAGCACTGGGACGTCATGCGCAGCGACGACGCCGGCGGGACCTGGCGGGAGATCAGCGGCGACCTGCCCAGCGACTTCGGGTTCCCCATCGCGGTCCACGCCCACGAGCCGGACACCGTGTACGTCGTCCCGATCAAGAGCGACTCCGAGCACTACCCGCCCGAGGGGCGGCTGCGCGTCTATCGCAGCCGGACGGGCGGGGACGAGTGGGAGCCGCTGACCAGGGGCCTTCCGCAGGAGCACTGCTACGTCAACGTGCTCCGGGACGCGATGGCCGTCGACTCCCTCGACGAGTGCGGTGTGTACTTCGGGACGACCGGCGGCCAGGTGTACGCCTCGGCCGACGCGGGGGACACCTGGGCGCCGATCGTCCGGGACCTTCCCGCGGTCCTGTCGGTGGAAGTGCAGACCCTGCCGTGATCCGCGTGGTGCTGCCCGCCCATCTGCGCGCGCTCGCCCGTGTCGACGGCGAGGTGAGCCTGGACGTCCGGGAGCCGGTCACGCTGGCCTCGGTCCTGGACGTGCTGGAGGACCGGTATCCGATGCTGTGCGGGACGATCCGCGACCGCGGCACCGGGCGGCGCCGCGCGTTCGTGCGGTTCTTCGCCTGCGCGGAGGACCTCTCCCACAAGCCTCAGGACGCTCCGCTTCCGGATCCCGTCGTCGAGGGGAGTGAGCCGCTCATGGTCGTGGGCGCCATGGCAGGGGGTTAGGAGATCAGGTTCCGGTGGTCACGACGATCTTGCCGATCTGGGCGTTCGACTCCAGGTAGCGGTGGGCGTCGGCGATCTCGTCCAGGGTGAAGGTGCGGTCCACCATGGGCCGGAAGGCGCCCGAGCGGAGCCCGGACGCCACGAAGGCCTCCGCGCGGCGCAGCCGTTCGGGCTGGGTGGTGGTCTCCAGGAGGGTGTAGGTGCGCATGTTCAGCGGCGGCATGCCGAGGTCGATGCCCGGATAGGGGGTCGGTTCGCCGCTCAGCGCGCCGTAGACGAGGAGCATGCCCTCGCGGGCGACGACCCTGGCCAGGTCCGTGACGCCGGGGCCGGCGACGGCGTCGAAGACGAACTCGGCGCCCCGCCCGCCGGTCGCCGCGAGGACGCGGTCGACGACGTCGTCCGACTCGGTGACGATGACCTCCGCGGCGCCCGCCTTCAGCAGCGCCTCCTTCTTGGCGGCGGTGCGGGTGAGGGCGATGGGGGTGGCCCCGACGCGATCGGCGACGTGGATGGCGGCCAGCCCGACGCTGCTGGACGCCGCGTTCAGCACGACCGTGTCGCCCGGCCGCATCCCGCCGACCTCCACCAGGGCGCCGTAGGCCGTCACGTACGGCATCCACACCGCGGCGCCTTCGACGGCACCGATCCCCTCGGGACGGTGCAGGACCGCCGCGGCGGGCACGATCGCGCGTTCGGCGTAGACGCCGTAGTCGTTCTGGGAGAACGCGGGCACGGTGCTGACGGGCTGGCCCGGCCGCAGGCCGCCGACTCCCTCGCCGACGGCCTCGACGACCCCGGCGGCCTCGGTGCCCAGCCGGGCGGGGAACCGCCGCACCGGCTCGATGTAGTGGCCGGTGCGGAACAGCACCTCGGCCCGGTTCAGGCCGATCGCGTCCACGCGGATGCGCACCTCGCCCGGTCCCGGTTCGCCGACCTCGACGTCCTCCAGCCTCATGACCTCGGGGCCTCCGAGCTCGTGGAACAGCACCGTCCTGGCCATCGTGTCGTCCTCTCTCGCGATGCGGTGATCTACTCAAACCCGAAAGTACGATCGCTGTCAAACTTTGATGAGTGTCGTACTATGGGCGGCATGGACGACGACCGCAACCCGCACCATCCCGACGTGCGGACGATCACGCTTCAGCAGGTCCTGGAGGCCCTCGTCGACCCGGTGCGGCGGAGCATCGTCACGCAGCTGTGCGCCTCGCCGGTGGACCTCAAGTGCGGCGGCTTCAACCTGTCCGTGAGCAACTCCACGGCCACGCACCACTTTCGGGTGCTGCGCGAGGCGGGCCTCATCCGGCAGTACTACGTGGGCACCTCGCGGATGAACACGTTGCGGCGCGACGAGTTCGACGAGGTCTTCCCCGGGCTCCTGGACACCATCGTGGCCGCCGAACGCGCACCGGCCTCTCGCGCGAACTAGGGCGAATCGGGGAGGGTGATGCGGACGGTCGTGCCCTGACCGGGCGCGGAGAGCAGTTCGGCGCGTCCGCCGTGGGCGGCGGCTATGGCGGCGACGATCGGGAGGCCCAGGCCCGCGCCGGTGGTGCCCTGCTCGGCCCGGTGGAAGCGCTCGAACGCGCGGGCGGCGTCGTCCGGGGACATGCCGGGCCCCTCGTCGGTGACCTCGATGACGCCGGGCGCGAGGCGGATCGTCGCGGATGTCCCGGGAGGCGTGTGCGCGCGAACGTTCGCCAGCAGGTTCGCGAGGACCTGCCGTATGCGCGCCTCGTCCACGGTCGCGGTCAGAGTTCCGGGGGCGTCCAGAGTGACCGGATGCTCCGCGGACGCGGCGGTCGAGTCGGCGATCGCGTCGCGGGCCAGGGGCACGAGGTCCACGGGCACCGGCCGCAGGGCGGCGCCGCGGTCCAGGCGGGCGAGCTCCAGCAGGTCGGTGACCAGGCTGTTCATCCGGCGGGCCTCGTCCTCGATGCGGCGCATCGCGTCCGGCAGCCCGTCCGGGCTGAGCGCGCCGTGCCGGTACAGCTCGGCGTAGCCCTGGATGGTGGTCAGCGGGGTGCGCAGCTCGTGCGAGGCGTCCGCGGCGAACTCCCGGACGCGGGCCTCGGAGCGGCTCGTGGCCCAGAACGCCTGCTCGATGCGTTCCAGCATGACGTTGATGGCGGCGGCGAGGCGGGCCGTCTCGGTGCGCCGCCCGGGGTCCGGCATGCGTGCGCGCAGGTCGCCGCCGGCGGTGATGGCGTGGGCGGTCGCGGCCATCCGGTCGAGCGGCCGGAGACCCCGGTGGATCAGCCATCGGCCGAGCAGCAGCAGGACGGCGAGCAGGGCCGCCGCTGTGGCGACCTCGGTCAGCACGAGGTTGCGGACGGCCGCCCGGATCTCGTCGAGCGGCGTCGCCACGACCACGACGCCGTTGCGCCACGGGCGGGCCACGGCGCGCATCCCGGCGAGGGAGAAGGGGCCGCCGCCGGCCTTGGCGGCCAGCTCGGCCGGGCCGAGCCGGCGCACGTCGGCGACGGCGCGGTCCGGCGCGGGCTCGTCCCCGCTCAGCACCCGGACCTGCCCCTGCGCGGTCACGGCGAGCACGACGAACTGCGCGGGCGCCACCCCCTCCCCGGGCAGGCCGGGCCGGACGAGGCGCGCGACGGCGCGGTCCCGCGTGGCCTGGAGCTGCCCGTCCACGCGGTGCATCAGGTAGCCGTGCAGGACGAGCGCGCTGACCGACCCCATGATCGCCAGACCGGCGAGGGTGACGGCCAGCAGCCCGGCGAGCAGCCGCGCGTTGAGCGTCATGGCCGCAGCGCGTAGCCCACGCCGCGCTGGGTGTGGATGAGCGGGGCGCCGAGCGGGTCGAGTTTGCGCCGCAGGTAGCTGATGTACGTCTCGACAACCTGTGCGTTGCCGTGGTGCTCCCAGCCCCACACGCCCTCCAGCAGCTGCGTGCGCGACAGGACCTTCCCGGCGTTCCGCATCAGGTACGCGAGCAGCCGGAACTCCGTCGGCGACAGGTCGACCTCGACGCCCGCGCGGCGGACGGTCCAGCGGGCCTCGTCGAGCTCCAGGTCGCCCGCGCGCAGGACGCCGTCGTCGGCGGGCGGCGCCGCGGCGGGCGGGGCGGCCCGCCGCAGGACGGCCCGCACCCGCGCCACCAGCGCCTCGATCGAGAACGGCTTGGTGACATAGTCATCACCGCCGAGTGTGAGCCCGGTGACCGTGTCGGACGGCGTGTCCCGCGCGGTCAGGAAGATCACCGGGACCTGGTCGCCGCTCGCGCGCAGCCGCCGGCACACCTCGAAGCCGTCCAGGTCGGGCAGCATGACGTCCAGCAGGACGAGGTCGGGCCGCGCGGACCCGGCCGCGCGCAGCGCCTCGTCCCCGGTGCTCGCGGTGAGGGTCGCGAAGCCGTGGAAGCGCAGCGCGACCTCGATGAGGTCGCGGATGTTGGCCTCGTCGTCCACGACCAGGACCCGCCGGCTCTCGCTCATCGGCTCCTTCCCCGGCGGCCGCCGTCCGCCTTCAGATGTGCCCGGAGGCTCGCACCGCGGGCCCAGTTCACCAGATCAGACTGCCAGGCCCAAGCCCCTGCGGCTCCCGCCGTGCAGGTCAGCGCTTCTTGGGCTCGCGGATGAACGCGGCGGTGCGGGTGGTCCCGGAGCGCTCGCCGAAGACGAGGACCTGGTCCCCGTTGGCCAGGGCCGAGAGCGTGGACTTGGCGCCGTTCTCGCGGACGCGGGTCTTCGCGTCGGTGGTCCAGGTCCAGGTGGCGCCGTCGGTGCTGCGGACGGTCAGCGCGGCGCCGGAGCGTCCGGTGACCTGCCCGCGCTGCCAGGTCGCGAGGTGGTAGCCGTCCTTGCGCTTCACGGTCGCCTCGCCGTGGACACCGCGCAGGCCGCGGATCGCCCGCGCCGCCCGCGGGTGGTCCTTGCGGGGCTGCGCCTTAGCGGACGTCGAAGGCGACGGCGAGGGGTTGGCCGCGGCGGCAGGGACGGCGACGTACAGGCCGAGGCCGAGAAGGCCGGCCGCACCGAAGCCGGCCGCGAGAGTCTTCTTGTTGGTACGCATGCGGCCATGTAACCGGCGCCGCCTGGCAGAACCCCGCACAGGACCCTGGGAGAACCCTGGGAATCGCCTGCGGTCTCGCCGACGGCCGGGTCAGGGCGCCTGGTCGTCGGCCAGGGTCGCCAGGACCTGCTCGCCGTACTTGGCCAGCTTGTTCTCGCCGACGCCGTTCACGCGCCCGAGCTCGGCGAGCGAGGACGGCAGGGCGGTGGCGATCTCGCGGAGCGTCGCGTCGTGGAAGATCACGTAGGCGGGGACGCCCTGCTCCTTGGCGGTGGCGCCGCGCCAGGCGCGCAGCCGCTCGAACACCGGCACCGCCTCGGCGGGCAGCTCGACCGGGGCCTTGCGCTCCTTCGCGGCCTTGGCCGCGCGGGCCGTCGCGCGCTCCGGCTCGCGGCGCATCATGACCTTCCGCTCGCCGCGCAGGACGTCGCCGCTCGCGTCGGTCAGCACCAGGCAGCCGTGGTTGCTCTCCACGGCGACGAGCCCCTGCGCGAGGAGCTGGCGGACGACGGCGCGCCACTCGGCGTCGCGCAGGTCGGTGCCGATGCCGAAGACCTTCAGCGAGTCGTGGTCGAACTGGATGACCTTCGCGTTCTTCTTGCCGAGCAGGATGTCGACGATGTGCCCGGCGCCGAACTTCTGCCGCCGCTCCCGGTCGAGCCGGACCACGGTGGACAGCACCATCTGCGCCGGGACGGTCGCGTCCCACGTCTCCGGCGGGGTCAGGCACGTGTCGCAGTTGCCGCACGGCTCGCCGGACTGCCCGAAGTAGTTGAGCAACTGGACGCGACGGCACTCGACCGCCTCGCACAGCGCCAGCATCGCGTCGAGGTGCTGGCTCTGGCGGCGGCGGTGCGCGGCGTCGCCCTCCCCGCCGTCGATCATCTTGCGGAGGTTGACGACGTCCTGGAGCCCGTAGGCGAGCCAGGCGGTGGACGGCAGCCCGTCGCGTCCGGCGCGGCCGGTCTCCTGGTAGTAGCCCTCCACCGACTTGGGCAGGTCGAGGTGCGCGACGAAGCGGACGTCGGGCTTGTCGATGCCCATGCCGAACGCGATCGTCGCGACGATGACGAGGCCGTCCTCCCGCAGGAAGCGCGCCTGGTTCGCCGCGCGGACCTGCGCGTCCAGACCCGCGTGGTACGGCAGCGCCTCGATGCCGTTCTGCGTGAGGAACTCGGCGTGCTTCTCCACCGAGTTGCGGGACAGGCAGTAGACGATCCCGGCGTCGCCCTTGTGCTCGGTCTGGAGCAGGTGGAGGAGCTGGCGCTTCGCGTCGGTCTTCGGCTCGATGCGGTACTGGATGTTCGGACGGTCGAAGCTCGCGACGAAGTGCCGGGCCTGCTCCAGCCCCAGCCGGGACGCGATCTCGGCGCGGGTCGCCTCGGTGGCGGTCGCGGTCAGCGCGATGCGCGGGACGTCCGGCCAGCGCTCGTGCAGCCCCGACAGCATCAGGTAGTCGGGGCGGAAGTCGTGCCCCCACTGCGAGACGCAGTGCGCCTCGTCGATCGCGAACAGCGAGATCGTCCCGCGGTCGAGGAGCTCGACGGTCGCGGGCACGCGCAGCCGCTCCGGAGCCAGGTAGAGCAGGTCGAGCTCGCCCGCGACGAACTGCGCCTCGGTCACGCGGCGCTCGTCGAAGTCCTGGGTGGAGTTCAGGAAGCCCGCCCGGACGCCGAGCGCCCGCAGCGCGTCGACCTGGTCCTGCATGAGCGCGATCAGCGGCGAGATGACGATCCCGGTGCCCCGCCGGACCAGGGCGGGGATCTGGTAGCACAGCGACTTGCCGCCGCCGGTCGGCATCAGGACGAGGGCGTCCCCGCCGGAGACCACGGTCTCGATGATCTCCTGCTGGCCGGGCCGGAACGCGTCGTAGCCGAACACGCGCCGCAGCGTCTCCAGCGCCCTGCCCGCCGCGTCGGACATGCCGCCGGACGCGCCGGGCGCCGCGTCCGGTGCGCCCGACGCCGCCTCGCTCAGCTCGGTGCCGATCTCGGGGGAAGCCATCGGCCCATCCTATGAGCCGCCGCCGACACTCGTCCGGAGGAACGGAGCGCCGCTCCCCCGGACGCCGGTCTCAGCGCTTCAGGCCGTCGATCAGGTCGGGGGTGAGGGCGTCGAGGTCGTCCGCGACGAAGGAGGCGAGGGCCAGGGCGTCCGGCGCGGGCGGGTGGGCCGGGCGCGGGATGGCGATCACCTGCATCCCCGCCGCGTGCGCGGAGCGGAGGCCGTTGCTGGAGTCCTCGATCGCGACGCAGTCCGCGGGGGAGACCTCCATCTGCGCGGCCACGGCCAGGTAGCCGTCGGGCGCCGGCTTGCCCGCGTCGACCTCCTCCGTGGACACCGTCGCCACGAACAGGCTCCCCACCCCGAGCTTGCCGAGGACGAGGTCGATCAGCGCGCGCGGGGACGAGCTGGCCAGCCCCAGCGGACGGTGCGCGGCCAGGCGGCGGACGGCCTCCTCGGCGCCCGGCAGCAGCGGCAGGCCGTCCGCGTACCGCTGCGACATCTGGTCGACGACCTCGTAGGCGACCTCGTCGGCGCTCAGGCCACCGATGAGGTCGGTGGCGAGGTAGTCGGCCCACTCCGCCGTGCTCATGCCCATCAGCCGGTCCTGGGTGTCGGGCAGCCAGCGGCCGCCGCGGTCGGCGACGTAGGCGCGCCGGACCTCCTCCCACACGGGCTCGGAGTCGATGAGAACACCGTCCAGGTCGAACACGACGGCCCGCACGGACATGGGTCCCTCCAGGGGTTCGGCACGCGTGATCACTACCCGGTGCGATCGCGGGGGAACCCGGCGCGATGGTTCCGGCGAACCCCCAGGGACCTGTATATATCCGGCGAATCCGACACGGTGCGGCGGGTGTCTGGCATGGTGGGTGATCTCCGTCCCCCTCCGGAGCTCACCGCAGAGGAGATCTGCAATGGTGTTCGTTGGCTTCCTCCTGCTCGCCGCCGCGATCGCGGTCGGCGCCGGCGTGGTCCTCGACGACGGCGGACCCGCGCACCTCGTGGTCTTCGGCCGGACCGTCCCCGGCGTGGAGGAGCAGTGGCAGGTGTTCCTCGCCGGCGCGGCCGTCGCCGTCGTGTTCGTCGCCGGGATGTCGCTCACCTTCATGGGCGCCGCGCGCCGCGTCCGTGCCCGCCGCGACCTGCGCTACCTGCGGGAAGAGCACGAGGAGTCGCTCACCACCCTGGAGATGGAGAAGCGCCGCCTGGAGCGGGAGCTCGCCCGCGTCCGTGGAAGCGGCGCCTCCGGCCCCACCGCTCCAGACCCGTCCGGCGCCCCGGGCCCGTCCGGTCCTCCGGTCCCGCCCGCACCCCGCCGGACGCCGCCAGCCCGTCCCGCGGCGCCCGCCGTGCGCGTCGCCCCGCGCTCGCAGATCCCGGCCACATCTCCCTTCTTCGACCGGACCGAATGAGCGCGCCTCGTCCCCGATGATGAGCGGGACGGCCGGCGAAATCGCCGCGTGGAGGGATTCCGCGGACGCCGCCGCCCAGCAGGATCGTGATGTGCGGATTCTTCTCAAGGTGGGCATCACCGCGGTGGCCCTGTGGGCCGCCACCGCGCTGATCCACGGCATCACGGTCACCGGCGACTCGGCCGGCCGGCGCGCGCTGACCCTCATCGCCGTCGCCGTCATCTTCGGCCTCGTCAACGCCGTCATCAAACCGGTCGTCAAGACGCTCGGCTGCGCCTTCTACATCCTCACCCTCGGCCTCATCGGGCTGGTGGTGAACGCGCTGCTGCTCTGGCTGACCAGCGAGCTCGCGGAGGAGCTCGACCTGCCCTTCCACGTCGCCGGGTTCTGGTCGGCGTTCTGGGGTGCGATCGTCGTCGGCGTCGTCGGCTGGCTCCTCCACCTCGTCCTCGGCGGGGACGACGACGATGACTGACCGCCCGGACGCGGCCGCCGCTCAGCCGTCCAGCAGATGGGGCGCGGCCACCGCGGCGCGCTCGAACGGCCCGTGCTCCAAGCCGTCGACCCCGGCGTACTCGCGGTAGGACACCGGACGCGTACCGGGCTCGCCGATCAGCACCCAGCGGCGGGCCCGGACCGCGCCGATCAGGAAGTCCGCGTCCGTGACCGCCCCGGCCCCGGCGACGACCAGCGCGTCGAACTCCTCCCCGTCCACCGCGACGCCCGCGCCCAGCGGGGTGCCGACGACCACGTCCGCGGTGCGGAGCAGGACCTCGCTCGCCGCCTCGGACGCCTCACCGCCCTCCATGAACCCCCTGAGCTCCTCGATACGGGCCATCGCCCGCCGCTGATGCGTGGGGATCAGCTCGGCGTCGTCCGCCGGATCGGCGCCGCAGATCTCGCGGACGTTCTCCCGCGAGCGCGCCTCCGCCTCCGCCGCCGTCGCCTGCTCGGCGTCCCGCCTGGCCAGCTCCTCCGCCGCCTCCGCCACGTGCCGGTCGAGCGCGGCCCGCACCTCCGCCGCACGGGACGCCGCCTGCTCGGCCTCCGCCCGCGCGCGCTGGGCGGCCGCGAGAGCCTGCTCGCGGGACGTCCGGGCGGCGTTCACCCGCTCCTCGATCACATGGGCGGCCTGCTGCGCGCCGCGTGCCTCCAAACTCGCCTGCGTGGCCCGGTCGACGGACTCCGCGGCCAGCCTCGCCTGCTCCCGGTGCTCCGCGCCCGCCTTCTCCCGCTCCGTCGCCAGCCACGCCAGCTCCGTCCCGAGCCGCTGCTGCGCCTCCTGCGCCGTCGCGAGCCGCGACCCGCCGTCCGACACGAACGCCGCGATGCCCTGCCGGTGCTCCTCCGCCCGCTCCGCCGCGTCCTTGGCCTCCTTCGCCCGCCGCGCCGCCTCGTCCGCCTCCCGCGCCCGGGCCTTCACCTCCGCGCGCAGGCCGTTCAGCCCGGACGGCGGCGACGCGACGTGCAGCCGCTGCCCGAGCGTCATCTTCCGCCGCAGCGCCGACAGCGCCGACTCCGCCGACACCAGCCGGTAGTAGCTCGCATGCCCCTCGGCCGCCGCGTCCGCGTCCGCCGCCGCCAGCCGCTCGGCCTCCTCCGCCGCCGCGGGCAGCGCCTGCCTGGCCCGCTCCAGCTCGTCCACCAGGGACTCTTCCAGCCGCCGCGCCGAGTCGAGCTCGTTCTTGGCCGTCATCGCCCGCTGATCGAGCTCGGCGCACCGCGCGAACGCGGCATCCGCCGTCCGGGTCAGCTCGCCCGCCTCCGCGGCGGCCGCGTCCGCCACCGCCTGAAGCCGCTCCGCCTCCGCCCGCGGACCCTCCAGCTCCGCCTCCGCCTCGGCCTGCACGACGGCCAGCCGCTCCGCCTCCGCCTCGGCCTCCTCAGCCGCCCGCCCGGCCGCGGCGACCACGCCCTCCGACTCCTCGATCCCCGCCGCCAGCGCCGCCTGCTCCGCCTCCAACTGCTCCCGCCGCCGCAACCCCTCCGCCTGGACGGACTCCAGCGCCGCCGCGTCCCGGGGCCACTGCTCCAACCACATCAACCCGCGCTGCAACATGCGCGCTTCCGTCCGCCACGACTGCCGCCACGCCTCCCCGACCGGCCGCACGACCACCTCGCGCACCCGCGCCTCGGGCGCCTGCGGCGCTTCGCTCCCGACCTCCGGGACGACCGGCGCGGGCAAGGTCTCATCGGCGCCGACCTCGTCCGGAATGACCGGCAGCCCCTCGACCCGGGTGACCACCGACGGGGACTCCGGCTCGTCGGGCTCCGGCAGACTCACCGGCCGGAACTCGACCGTCCCGTGGGCCCCGAACTCCCTGACCGGCAGATCCGCCGCCCCGGCCTCCTCAACGACGGGCGCCGCGATCGTGCCGGTACTTCCCTCCTCCACGGGCCGGGTCTCGATCAGCAGCGGGAAGACCTCGGGATCGTCCTCGAAGCCTTGCAGCAGCTCAGCGGCCCTCTCCTGCGTCGGCGCGAGCAGCAACGCCCGGTCACCCCCGGCCGCCAGCGCCTTGACCACCGCACGGACCGCCTCGACCTCCGCCGCCCCGTCCCGCACCTCGACGAGACGGACCTGATCCGTCCCCTGCGCCAGCGACCCGGGCGACACGAGCAGCCGTGCGAGCACCTCCCAGTCACCCGCCACCCGTCCCTCACGCAACGCCCGCAACGCCGCGACATGCGGCGCCCACCCCACCGGCGGCACGGCCTCGGGCACCGCCCTTACTTGCGCGTCGAGCCGCTCGTACACCTCGGTCAGCGCCCCGAAGACGCTCTCGACCAGCTCCCGCCCACCCCACGCGTCCTGCTCCACACCAAGCGGCGGCGTGACGTTCGCCGACCCAGCCTGATCCCCCACAGGCTCGATCGGCATCGTCTCGAACCCCGATCGAGCATCCAGCACAGGCTCCTCAAGCCCCCCGACAACAGACCCGCCGTCCCCAACATCAGGCACGGTCTCCTCAGGACTCCCCGCCAAGGAAGCCGCCACATCACGCCCCACCTCGGCAGATGCGCCCGGCACGCCGGAAGGGGACCCAAGCCCCGTGGACACCGCCGCGTCCTCGCCGGGCATGGACACGACCTCAGACTCCGGCAGCGCAACCGGATCGGGCGCAGGCGCAGCCTCGGTCGGCGTGGGGCCGCCCTCGAATCCGGGAGCGCCCGAGAGTGGCTGCTGGGCCGCGGGTGTCACGGGCGTGGCTTCAATGGGCGCGTCCCCAGACCCGAGCGCGCCCGGGGCGGGCTGCGTGGGCGTGGACGCATCGCCAGCTTGCGCGGACGTGTTCTCGGTGGGCGCGTCCGGAGTGGCCGAAGCGGACCCAAACCCCGTGGACACGGGCGCGTCCTCGCCGGGTGTGGACCCCGGTAGCGCAGACGTGGGCAGCGCAGCCGGATCAGGCGCGGGCCCTGGAGGCGCCGACGCGGTCTGGGCGGGCGTGGGGGCGTCCTCAGACCCGGGCGCGGCCGAAAGTGGCTGCGTGCGCGCGGGTGCCACCTCAGGTTCCGGCGTGGCGTATGTGGGCGGCGCGGGCGTGACCTCGTTGGGCGCATCATCAGACGCGGGTGCGGCCGGGGCGGGTTGCGTGGGCGTGGACGCGGCTTCCGGCTCCGGCGCGGCGAAGGTGGGCGGCGCGGGCACTGTGGGCGTGGGCGTGGCCTCGGTGGGCGTGGGCGCGTCGTCAGCTCGCGTGGACGTGGGCGCGGCCTCAGGCTCCGGTAGCGCGGACGTGACCGGCGCGGCCGGATCGGGTGCGGGCCCTGAGGGCGCAGGCGCTGCCTCGGCGGGTGTGGGCGCGTCCTCCAACCCGGGCGTGGCCGAGAGTGGCTGCGTGCGCGCGGGTGCCACCTCAGGTCTCGGTGCGAATGCGGGCGGTACGGGCGCTGTGGACCCAGGCGCCGCTTCGCTGTGGGTGGACGCGTCCTCAACCTGCGTGGACGCGGGCATGACCTCAGGCTCCGGCACGGCAGATATGGCTGGCGCGGCCGGATCGGGTGGCGTGGCTGAAGCGGACCCAAGCTCCGTGGACACAGGTGTGGGCTCGGCGGGCGTGGGCGCGGCCTCAGACCCGGGCGTGGCCGAGAGTGGCTGCGTGCGCGCGGGTGCCGCTTCGGGTTCTGGCGCGACGAATGTGGGCGGCGCGGGCGTGGGCGGCGTGGCCGGATCGGATGCGGTCCTAGTGGGCGCAGACGCGGCCTTGGCGGGCGTGGGCGCATCATCAGACGCGGGTGCGGCCGGGGCGGGCTGCGTTGGCGTGGACGCGGCTGCGGGCTCCGGCATCGCGGAGGTGGGCTGCGTGGGCGTTGTGGGCGCGGGCGTGGCCTCGGTGTGCGTGGGCGCCTCGTCAGCTCGCGTGGACGTGGGCGCGGGCTCAGGCTCTGGCATCGCGGACGTGGCCGGCGCGTTCTCTGGCCCGGGTGCGGCCGGGAGTGGCTGCGTGGGGGCCGGTGTGGGGGCGGGTGGGGGCTTGAGCTCAGGGTCGGGTGTGGTTGCCGGGTGTTGTTCGTCCGGTCCGTTGTTGCCTGCTGACTGCTTCACCGACGCCATCCCGTTCCCAGATCGACCCCGGGGCCGTATTTCTCCCCTTCTGCTCGGGTCTAACGTCTCACAGGTCAGGATCAGCGGTGTCCGGCGAGAACGGCATGGTGATCTTCGCCGTCGCGGGGTTGCGGGTCGGGGTGGACGAGGGCCGCGGACAGGCGGGGCAGGGCGTGCAGGAGGTTGTGCTCGGCGTCCACGGCGACCTGGTGGGCTCGGACGACGGTGGAGTGCGGGTCCACGGTGACGTCGCATTCGGCGCGGAGGCGGTGGCCGATCCAGCGGAGGCGGACGTCGCCCACGGCGAGGACGCCGGGGGTCGCGGCCAGGGCGGATTCGGCGCGGTCCAGGAGGGCGGGGTCGACGGCGTCCATGAGGCGGCGCCACACTTCGCGGGCCGTCTGGGTCAGGACGCCGAGGATCGCGGCTGTGATGAGGAGGCCGACGGCGGGGTCGGCCCAGGGGAGGCCGAGGGCGACGCCGGCCGCGCCGAGGAGGACGGCGAGGGACGCGAAGCCGTCCGTGCGGGCGTGGAGGCCGTCGGCGACGAGGGCGGCGGAGCCGATGCGGCGGCCTACGCGGACGCGGTAGCGGGCGACGAGTTCGTTGCCGCAGAAGCCCACGAGTGCCGCGAGTGCGACGGCCGCGAGGTCGTCCACAGGCTGTGGATGGAGGAGGCGCTGGACGGCCGCGTATCCGGCGGCGACGGAGGACGCGGCGATGGCGAGGACGATGGCGACGCCCGCGAGGTCCTCGGCCCGGCCGTAGCCGTAGGTGTAGCGGCGGGTCGGCGGGCGCCGGCCGAGGATGAACGCGATGGCCAGCGGGACGGCGGTCAGGGCGTCCGCCGCGTTGTGGAGGGTGTCGCCGAGCAGCGCCACCGAACCGGAGAGCGCGTACACCCCGGCTTGGATCAGGGTGGTCGCGCCGAGGCCCGCGAGGGAGATCCACAGGGCGCGCATGCCCTCGGCGCTGGCCTCCAGCGCCGAGTCGACCTTGTCGGCGTGCTCGTGCGCGTGCGGGCGCAGCGTGTGGAGGAGCCTCCGCGCCCGCCCATGCCCGTGACCGTGTCCGCTCATGCTTCAACGATGACGTAGATCACACGTTGCAGCACGTCGACAACAGCGTCGTGTTCGCAGGAGCGAGATCAGTGCGGGTTGGTGGCCAGCAGCTCCGCGAGGAGGTCGTCGAGGGTCACGATGCCCGCGAACTCGCCGCCGTCGTCGTTGATGACGGCGAGCTGGGCGCGGGCGCGGCGCATCCGGGTGACGGCGTCCAGGACGGTCGCCTCGGCGGTGAGGACGGGCGCCGGGTGGGCGAGGTCCTCCGCGCGGCGGTCCCCGTCGGGCTCGGTGATCGCGGCGCGGACGTGCACGATGCCGGTCATGGCGCCGTCGCGGTCGCGGACGAGCAGGCGGCTGTGCCCGCTGGCGGTCGCCGTCCGGCGGATCTGCGCGGCGGTCGCGCCGGCGTCGATCGTGGTGACGGACGTGGCGGGGACCACCAGGTGGCCGACGGTGGCCTCCCGCGCGGAGATGGCGCGGCCGAGGAGCTCGTGGTCGTGCCGCCCGATGAGGCCGAGGCGGCGGGACTCGCCGAGCAGGTGGCTGAGCCGGGCCGGGTCGGTGTGGCTGTCCAGCTCGTCCTTGGGGGTGACGCGGATGAGGCGCAGGAGGCCGTTGGTCGTGGTGTTCAGCGCGGCCAGTATCGGGCGGGAGACCTTCGCGAAGCCGCGGAACGGCAGGGCGAGGATGATCGCCGAGCGCTCGGGGTGCGCGATCGCCCAGGACTTCGGCGCCATCTCGCCGACGACCATGTGCAGGAACGTGATCACGGCGAGCGCGGCGGCGAGCGCGACGGCCTTCGAGCCGGCCTCGGGGACGCCGAGGGCGTGCAGGGGCGGTTCGAGGAAGTGCTCGAAGGCGGGCTCGGTGACGATCGCGAGGCCCAGCGAGCACATGGTGATGCCGAACTGGGCACCCGCGAGCATCAGCGACAGCTCGCGCGTCCCGGCGACGGCGGCTGCGGCGGGCCGGCTGCCGCGGGTCGCGGCGCGTTCGAGCTGCGAGCGGTTCGCGGCGACGAGCGCGAACTCGGCGGCGACGAAGAACCCGTTGCCGAACAGCAGCAGGACGGTGATGAGCAGCGAGGTCAGCGGGTCCATGTCGCCCCCTGGGAGGACGTGGCGTCGGACGGGGCGGGCGACGGGACGGCGCAGGGCGGGTCGGAGAGGTCCGGGCGGCCGGCGCCGTCGGCCGGGGCGGCCGCGGTGGTGCGGATGCGGATCTTCTCGGCGACGCGCCGGGCCACGCTGACGACCTCCAGTTCCACGTGCCCGGGGCGGCCGGACGCGGGGTCGAGGGCGACGGTGAGGCGGTCGCCGGGGCAGGGCAGGCGGCGCAGTTCGGCCATGACGAGGCCGCCGAGGGTGTCGTAGGCGTCGCCCTCGGGGAGGCCGAGGCCGGTCTGGCGGCCGACCTCGTCGATGCGCAGGCCGGCGTCGACGAGCCAGGAGCCGTCCGGGCCGGACGTCGGCGCGTCCTCGCGGGCGTCGGTCTCGTCGGCGATCTCGCCGACGAGCTCCTCGGCGACGTCCTCGAAGGTGAGGATGCCGGCGAGGCCGCCGTACTCGTCGACGACGCAGGCGAACTCCTCGCCGGAGTCGCGCATCCGCTCGATCACCCCGTAGAGGGGCTGGCTGCCGGGGACGAGGAGGGCGGGCCGGGCGATCCGGGCGACCGGGATGGACTGGTCGAGGGAGTCGTCGGCGACCTCGCGGACGCCCGCGACGCCGATCACGTCGTCGACCTCCGTGCCGTAGACCGGGTAGGCGCTGTGCCCGGTCTCGCGGATCAGCGCGACGAGGTCGGCGAGGGGCGCGGTGCCGGGCAGGGTGCTGACCTGGGGCCGCGGCACCATGACCTCGTCGGCGGTGCGGTCGCCGAAGGACAGGGCGCGCTCCAGCAGGCGGGACAGGTCGGCCGGGAGATGGCCGGAGCTGTGCGACTTGCCGATGATGTCGCCGATGTCCTCCAGGGTGGCGCCGCCGTGCAGCTCCTCGACCGGCTCGACGCCGACGGCGCGCAGCAGGCGCTCGGCGGCGCGGTCGAACAGCCGGATCAGCGGCCCGGCGACGGCCAGGTAGACGAGGGTGGACGCGGCCAGCGCGCGCGCCAGGTTCTCGGCGCGCGCGAGCGCGAGGTTCTTGGGGAACAGCTCGCCCAGCAGCATCTGGATCAGCGTGGCCAGGACGAAGCCCGTGGCGAGCGCGATCGCGCCGGTGGCCCCGGCGGGGATGCCGGCGAGGTCGAGCAGCGGCTCGATCAGCTCGGCGAGCGCGGGTTTGGCGATGAAGCCGACGACCAGGGTCGTCATCGTGATGCCGAGCTGGGCGCCCGACAGCATGAACGACAGCCGGCCGATGACCTTGAGGGCCCGCCGGGCGGACGTGTCGCCGCGGTCGGCGGCCGCCTCCAGCGTGGGGCGGTCCGCGGCGACGTAGGCGAACTCCTGGGCGACGAAGTATCCGGTGGCGGCGGTGAGAAGGATCACCGCGAGCACTCCCAGGGCCGCGCTCAGCACGGCGCACCGGGTCTATGACTGGGGTCCGACACCGCGGACTCACCACTCCTCTCGTGAACGACCTACCTTGCGTAACGTCACCTCACACCACGAGGTTCCAGCTGCCCAGGGTACGGCGGCGTGATGATCGCCTCACCTGGGTCGCGCGGCGCGCCGCGGACGGACGGCCGGTGCGCGACGCCCCGCCGCGGCGGGGGTGTCGCGGAAGGAAGACCCTTGTCTCGCTCAGTGTCACGGATCACACTTGGAGGCGAGCGCACGTCCGATCCTGGAGCGGTCTCTGCTCCCAGACCGCCCGGCCGGGGGCGCCACCGGGGACCGACGGGACCGATCGCGGGGCAGATGTGGATGAGAGCGGGGCTGGGGCCGCCGCACCCATGAGCCGGGAGGGCGTCGACCATGCCCTCGGCACCCTCCGGGACGAGCGGGAGCGGATCGCCGCGTCGCTGCTGGAGCTCGACGGCCACCACGGCAACCGGCTGCTGAAGGGGGCGCGGCTCGGCGGGGAGACGTGGCGGCGGTGGGACGCGGCGCAGAACCGGCTGGCGATGCTCTGGCGGCTGTTCGACGCCTACCAGCGCGTCCTGGAGGAGGCCGCCGAGGTGCGGGGGCGGTCGTCGCGGCCCGACGCGGCGACGCTCGTCGAGCTGACCGGGATGCTGTCGGGGACGTCGGTGGAGGTCCCGGACGGCGAGATCCCGCTCCAGTCGCGCACGCTCCTTGGGCCACAGGCGCGGCGGGTGACGCTGGACGAGGCCGTCGCCCTGATGTCGGAGGCCTTCGAGTTCGTGGCGGCGGAGATCGCGGCGATCGACGCGGCGTGGACGGAGCTGCTGCCGCCGCTGGAGGAGGCCGAGGAGACCTGGCGGGAGACGGCGCGGCTCGCCCACGCGCTGGACGGGACGCGCCATCCCGAGCTGGACCGGCTCGGCCGCGAGCTGACCGCGCTGGGCCGGCTGGTCCGCACCGATCCGCTGTCGCTGGTCCGGGACGGCCGGGTCGACACGTCCCGCCTCGACCGGGTCACGTCGGTGCTGGCGTCGCTGCGCGGTGAGCTCGCCGGGGTGGCCCGCCTCCGGGACGGCTACGAGGAGCAGATCGCGCCGATCGCCGCGTTCATCCGGGAGGTGGAGGACACCGAGCGCCGCGCCGCCGAGACGTACGCGGCGGTGCTGGAGAAGATCGAGTCGCCGATGCTGCCGGAGCCGGCCCGCGACCTCGGCGCGGGGCTGCGCGACCGGCTCACCGCGCTGGAGCGGCTGCGGGAGGCGGGCCGCTGGGTCGAGATGGCCGGCCGCGTCGCCGAGCTGGAACAGGCCGCCGCCGACGCGCTGGAACGGGCGCGCAACGACCTGCGTCTCAGTGCCGGACTGCTCGAACGCCGGGGCGAGCTCCGGGGGCGGCTGGAGGCCTACCGGGCCAAGGCCGCGCGCCTGGGCCTGGCCGAGGACGAGACGCTCACCCGGCTCTACGGGGAGGCCCGCGACGTGCTGTGGACGGCGCCGTGCGACCTGCGCGGCGGCACCGTGGCGGTCGCGGAGTACCAGCGTGCGCTCAGGGCGTGCGAGACCGAGACGGGAACGCCGCGATGACCCGATGTGCCCAGGACGGCTGCACGGGCGAGATCGACGCCGACGGCTTCTGCGACGTGTGCGGCATGGCGCCGCTCGCGGAGCCGCCGCCGGTGGACCCGTCCGCCGCGTCCGAGGGGAGCCCCGCGCCGGGGACCGGTGGCTCGTCCGTCCCCGTGGGCCCGCTCTCCGTCGGGACGACCCCGACCCCGCCCGCCGTGCAACCCACCTCCGAATCGAGCGGTACTGGGAGCTCCGGGGACGGATCGGTGCCCTCCGGCGGGACCGGGCGGACGGCGTCGCGCGGCGGGACGCGAGGGACGGGCTCCAGCGGCTCGACCCGGCGCGGGATGCTCGGCGCCGGGCTGGTGGAGGTGCCGCCCGTCCCGGCCCGCGATCCCGCGTCGGCGGTCATGGCGGTCGCCGAGGTGCCGGAGAACCGGCGCTATTGCAGCCGGTGCGGCGAGAAGGTCGGCCAGGGACGCGACGGGCGCCCGGGCCGCACGGAGGGGTTCTGCCGGACCTGCGGGCATCCGTTCTCGTTCACGCCGAAGCTCCGCAAGGGCGAGATGATCGGCGGGCAGTACGAGGTGCTCGGCTGCCTGGCGCACGGGGGCCTCGGCTGGGTGTACCTGGCCCGCGACCACAACGTCAGCGAGCGCTGGGTCGTCCTCAAGGGCATGCTCGACTCGGGCGACGCCGACTCGCTCGCCGCCGCGACCGCCGAGCGCGCGTTCCTCGCCGAGGTCGAGCACCCCAACATCGTCAAGATCTACAACTTCGTGCGGCACGGCGGCTCCGGCTACATCGTGATGGAGTACGTCGGCGGCCGGTCGCTCAAGGAGATCCTGCTCAGCCGCCGCGAGGCCGAGGGCGAGCAGGCCGCGCTCCCCCTCGGCCAGGTGATCGCGTACGGGCTGGAGGTGCTGAGCGCGCTCGGCTACCTGCACGGCGTGGGCCTGCTGTACTGCGACTTCAAGCCGGACAACGCGATCCAGTCCGAGGAGCAGCTGAAGCTGATCGACCTCGGCGGGGTCCGGCGGGTGTTCGACGCCGACAGCCCGATCTTCGGGACGCCCGGCTACCAGGCGCCCGAGATCGGCTCGGCCGGGCCGTCCGTCACCTCCGACCTGTACACGGTGGGGCGGACGCTCGCGGTGCTGAGCTTCCCGTTCCGCGGCTACACGGGACGGCACCTGCGCAGCCTGCCGCCGCGCGAGGAGGTGCCGCTGTTCCAGCGGCACGAGTCCTACCACCGGCTGCTGCGCCGGGCCACGCACCCCGACCCCGCCCGCCGGTTCCAGAGCGCCGCCGAGATGGCCGAGCAGCTCACCGGCGTGCTCCGCGAGGTGCTGTCCGCCGAGGACGGGCGGCCCCGGCCGGCGCCGTCGGCGCTGTTCGGGCCGGAGCAGTACGCCGCCGGCACGGAGATCCTCGGCATCGGGAGCCTCGGCGACGCCCGCCCGATTGCGGCCCGCGCGAACGGATCCCGTGGCGGTAAGGCCCGCGCGAACGGGTCCAGTGCGAAGCTCGCCACCGCGGCCGGTACCCAGGCGAGCGGGGCCGGTGCGGGCGGGCGGGTCGTGCCCGTCCTCGCGCCGCTCTCCTCGGCGGCGGCCGCCGCGGCGCTGCCCGTCCCGCTCGTGTCGGGGACGGATCCGGCGGCGGGGTTCCTCGCGGGCCTCACCGCCCGCGACCCCGGCGACCTCGCCTCCGCGCTGGACGCGGCGCCCGTCCCGTCCCGCGAGGTGCGGCTCGCGCTGGCGCGGGTGCGGATCGAGCTGGGCGACCTGGACGGTGCGGGCAAGCTCCTCGACGAGCTCGGCGCAGACCGTCCCGACGACTGGCGCGTCGACTGGTACCGGGGTGCCCGCGCCCTCGCGGGGGGCCGGTGCGCCGAGGCGGCGGCCGTGTTCACCGACCTGTACGACCTGATGCCGGGGGAGCAGGCGCCGAAGCTCGCGCTGGCCTTCTGCAACGAGTGCCGGGGCGACGCGGCCGGTGCCGAGCGCTTCTACGAGACGGTGTGGCGCACCGATCCCACGCACGTCAGCGCCGCGTTCGGGCTGGCCCGCTGCCGGCTGGACGCCCGCGACCGCGCGGCGGCCGAGCGGGTGCTCGACTCGGTCCCCCGCATCTCCAGCCACTACCAAGCCGCGCAGCTCGCGGCGGTCGCGACGGCCGTGCGCGGGCGCCGCCCCGGCGAGCTGGACGCGGCCGTCCTCGTCGAGGCGGGGCGGCGGCTCCAGTCGCTGCGGCTCGACACCGAGCGGTACGCGGCGTTCGCGGCGGAGGTCCTGGAGGCGGCGCTGGACTGGCTGCGCGCCGACCGCGGCGCCGCCCGGCGCTCCGACCGGCGGGTCCTCGGCGTGCCGTTGCGGGAGCAGGCCCTGAGGGGGGAGCTTGAGGGGAAGTACCGGGTCCTCGCCAAGCTCGCGGGCGGGCAGGAGCAGCGGCACGCGATGGTGAGGCGCGCGAACGCGGTCCGTCCGAGGACCCTGTTCTGATCATGGACGCCGACATGAAGCCCGGCACGGACGCCGGTCGGAAGGCATTAGGGGAGGCGCGCGGCGGGGCCTGCGCGTCCTGCGGCGAGCCCTACGAAGGGACGGACCGGTTCTGCGAGCGCTGCGGCCATCCGCACGCGTGCCGCATCGCCGTCCCGAGGCCGGAGGCCGGGCCCGGACGCTGCGCCGACTGCGGTGCGGGAGCCGTCGGCGCCGACGGGTACTGCGACCAATGCGGCCTGCGGCAGCCGTCAGGCCGGGAGCATCTGGAGGCCGAGCTGAAGGGGGACGCCGGTCCGCCGTCCGCCGCCGCCGTGACGGACGTCGGCTCGCGCCGCGCCCGCAACGAGGACGCGTTCGCCCTCGTGGCACTCCCGCAGGCGGTGTGCGGGGTCGTGTGCGACGGCGTGGCGACGGCTCCCGGGTCCGAGGAGGCGGCGTGGCTCGCCGCCGGGACCGCCGCGCGCGTCCTCGCCGGACGGCTCGCCGCCGGGATGAGCCCCCATCTCGCGATGCGGACCGCCGCGGTCCTGGCGGGCGAGGCCGTGGCGTCGCTGCCGGGCAGCGGCGCGCCGGGTGACCCGCGCGGCCGTCCCGCCTGCACGTTCGTGTCGGCGATCGTCCAGGACGGCGGTGTCACGGTCGGCTGGATCGGCGACAGCCGGGCCTACTGGCTCGCGGGGCCGGAAGGCGGGTCCCGGCTGCTGACACGGGACGACTCGTGGGCCGTCCGGATGATCGCGCGGGGGACGATGAGCGCGGCGGACGCCTGGGCCGACCGGCGGGCGCACCTGCTGACGGCCTGGCTGGGCACCGGCGCGGGCCTGCTCGACCCGCACGTCACGGCGTTCCGGCCCGGCGGACCCGGGCTCGTCCTGATCTGTAGCGACGGGTTCTGGAACGACCTGCCGGACGCGTCGGCCATCGCGGCCGTCGCACGAACCGGCACGAACACGCCCGCAGGCCCGGATCCGGACATGGACGTCGGCGCGGACCCGTTCGCCGATCCGCTCGCCGTGGCCCGGCGCCTGGTGCGGGCGGCGCTCGACGCGGGCGGGCACGACAACGTCACGGTGGCGGCCATCCCGTTCCCGCCGCACGGCCCCGACGGCGCGTCCACCGGCGGAACCGAACCCAGCCTCACCGAATTCAGGGAGCCCGGACCATGACCGACCTTCCCGAGTTCACCATCAGAGTCGACCAGAACCCGTACCTCCCGGCGGACGGCACCGAGATGCACGCGATCATCTCCGTCGAGGCGCGCGCGTCCGCGGGCGCCCGGCCGGGCACCCCGCGCGGCGAGGCGGCCGAGATCATCATCATCGACACCTCGGGGTCGATGTCCTACAGCGGCAAGATGGCCGCGGCGAAGCGGGCGGCGAAGGCGGCGGTCGGCGTGCTGCGCGACGGCGTGCACTTCGCCGTGGTCGCCGGCGCGAACCAGCCGCGGATGGTGTACCCGCAGCAGGAGCGGCTGGTGCGGGCGGGCGAGAAGACCCGGCGGGACGCGGCGGGCGCCGTCCAGCGGCTGGACGCGGCGGGCGGGACGGCGATCGGGTCGTGGCTCCGGCTGGCCGACCGGCTGTTCGCGGGGCACGGCGACGCCGTCCGGCACGCCATCCTGCTGACCGACGGGAAGAACCAGCACGAGTCCGACGAGGAGCTGGAGTCGGCGCTCCGGCAGTGCGCGGGCGCGTTCGTCTGCGACGCGCGGGGCGTCGGCACCGACTGGAACGTCGCCGAGCTCCGCAAGATCACCTCGGCGCTGCTGGGCGGCTTCCTCGACGTGCCCGACCCGCGCGATCTGGAGGCCGACTTCCTCGCGATGGCGCGGGACGCGATGGGCAAGGAGATCGCGGACGTGGTCCTGCGCGTCTGGACGCCGCAGAACGCCGAGGTCGGGCTGATGAAGCAGATGGCGCCCACGGTGGAGGACCTCACCGGCCGCCGGTCGGAGGCGGGGACGCGGCTCGGCGACTACCCGCTCGGCGCCTGGGGTACGGAGCAGCGCGAGTACCACCTGTCCGTGACGGTCCCGCCGGGCGACGTCGGGCGGCAGATGCGCGCCGCCTGGGTGAAGGTGATCGCTCCCGCGCGGGGCGGGGAGGCCGAGCGGGTCCTGGCCACCGGGAACGTCCTCGCGGAGTGGACGGACGACGAGGCGAAGTCGACGAGGATCAACATGCGCGTGGCGCACCACACCGGGCAGGCGGAGCTCGCCCAGGCCATCAACGAGGGCATGGAGGCCCGGCGCGAGGGCGACGAGGACACCGCCACCGCCCGGCTGGGGCGGGCCGTGGTGCTGGCCAAGCGGGTCGGGAACGAGGAGATCGCCGGGCTCCTGGACCGGGTCGTCGACGTCGTGGACGCGGAGTCGGGCACCGTCCGGCTGAAGCGGGACGTGTCCAAGGCCGACGAGATGTCGCTGGAGACCCGGTCCGTGCGGACGGTGCGGACACGCCAGGGCGAGGAGCCCCCGAACGAGGCCGGGAGCTGAGGCCATGCCGGTATGCCCGAGCGGGCACGCGTCCGCCGCCGACGACTACTGCGACGTGTGCGGCACGCTCATGGGGGGCGCGCCGCGCGCCGAGTTCTCCGAGGCGGGCCGGGGTCCGGCGGCGTCCCCGTCCGGGTCCTCGGCGGCTTCGTCACGCGGCGGAGCGGGAGAGGCGGGAGCGCCGGAGGTCTGCCCGAGCTGCGGTACGCCACGGTCCGGACGGTTCTGCGAGGTGGACGGTCACGACTTCGAGGCTGGTGCCGCCCGGACGACCGCCCTGTCCACGGCCCGCGCGGCGGAGATGGCGCGAGCGGCCGGGGCCCGCGCGGGGGAGCGCCCTGCCCGCGCGGTGGAGGACGCATCGCGGGTTCCGCCTCCGCGGGGCGCCGATCCGCCGAGTGGAGCCGAGGCTCCGCCGGGCTGGTCGGTGCTCATCAGCGCGGACCGCGACTACTACAACTCGGTGATCGCGCAGGAAGGCCCCGACTCGGCGTCGCTCGCCTTCCCCCCGTACTGCCCGGACCGCCGGTTGCCGCTGGTGGGCGACCAGGTGCGGATCGGACGGCGCAGCACGTCCCGCGCCATCCTGCCCGAGATCGACCTCAGCGTGCCCCCGGAGGACCCGGGCGTCTCGCACCTGCACGCCGTCCTCCTCGCCCAGCCGGACGGGACGTGGGTGCTGGTCGATCCCGGTTCCACCAACGGGACGACCGTGAACGGCGGCACCGAGCCGATCGCGGTGAACGTCCCGGTGCCGCTGCGGGACGGGGACCGCGTCCACGTGGGCGCCTGGACCACCCTCACGATCACGCTGCGCGAACCGCCGGGCGGGACGGGGACGTCCGGTCCCGGGCGGGAGGGACCGCGATGACTCCGCCTCCGGGACAGCTTGCGCCCGCGACCCGCCCGTCCGCGAAGCCCGCGCAGCCGGGTGCGGACCAGTCCGCACCCCTGGTGACCGGGATATCCGGGAACGTCGCCGAACGGCGGGAGGGCCGGTTGGCGACGTTCGTCCGGGGACGCTGGATCCACACCATCCCGGGGCGCATCCGCGCTTACACGGCCGCGATCCTCGCCGCCCTGGCGGTGCTGCTCACCGTCCTCACCGTGGCCGTCGGCAACGCGCGCGACTCCGTCCAGACGATCGGCCACGACGCCGGACCGCAGGTCGTCGCCACCGGCACACTGTACTTCGCGCTCAGCGACATGGACGCGCAGGTCTCCAACATCCTGCTGATGGGGCGCGACCACGACCTCGGCATCGGCTACGACGCGACGCTGCGGGTCTACGAGCGGCGCCGCGCGGAGGCGGGCGCGGCGGCGGTGCAGGCCGCGCAGCTCGCCAGCCGGGACGCCGACCTGCGGACGACCGTCCAGCAGGTCCTGCAGGGCCTCGGCCGGTACGAGGAGCTCGTCGGGCGGGCCCTGCTACTCGACCAGCAGGCCGACCACCCGGCGGGACGGCTGCCGGGGCAGGTCGTCGACGCCTACCGGCAGGCGACCGACCTCATGCGGCTCGAACTGCTGCCCAAGGCGTACAACATCACGCTCGACAGCGGCGCGAACGTCCGGCAGGCGTACGAGACGAAGCGGTCGGCGGTGCTGTCCGGCCGGGCGTGGGTCGCGGTGACCGGCGCGCTCGTCCTGCTGCTCATGATCGCCGCGCAGGTCTACCTCGCCCGGACGTTCCGCCGCGTGCTCAACCCGGCGATGGTGCTCGCCACGGTCGCGGCGGCCGTGCTCGCCGCCGTCGGCACCGGCCTGCTGACGGCGCAGGCCGGGCACATCCGGACCGCCAAGCAGGACGGCTTCGACTCGATCCTCGCGCTGTCGCGGGCCCGCGCGATCAGCCACAGCGCGTTCGCCGACGAGAGCCGCTACCTGCTCGACCCGGGCCGCGCCGACACCTACGAGCAGACGTACCTCGACAAGTCGCTGTCCGTCCTCTACCCCGATCTCGGCACCAGGCCCGTCGTGCTGGAGAACTACTACACGGGCCTGGACGAGCAGGTCGGCGCGTACACGCCCGGTGGGCCGGTCCGCTTCCTCGGCTTCTTCGGCGACGAGGCGCGCGGGATCGGGCGCGGCGGACCGGAGGCCGACGCCCTCGTCCGGACGCTCCGCTCGTACCGGACCGTCCTCGACAACGACCGCCGCATGCGCGCGCTCGCGGCCGGGAACGACCGGCCCGGGGCCGTCGACCTGCGCATGGGCAAGTCGTCCAGCGCGCTCCGCGACTTCGACGCCTACGACGCGGCCCTGCGCGGGCTGACCGGCGTCCACCAGGACGTCTTCGACCAGGCCATCGACGACGCGGACGGCGGGCTGCGGGGCTGGTCCGCGCTGCCGCCGATCGCCGCCGCGGCCATCGCCCTGCTCGTGCTCGCCGGGGTCCGGCCCCGGCTCGCCGAGTTCCGCTGACCCGCCCGACCAGCCGCCCGACCAGCCGCCCGACCAGCCGCCCGACCAGCAGCCCGACCCGGAGGAGCACGCCATGCGCGCGACCCGCACCGCCGCCGCCGTGGGCGTCCTGACCGTCCTCGCCGGGACGTCCGCCTGCGGGCTGGACGGCTCGGAGCCGCACACCGTGGCCCGCAAGCACTCCCTGGTCATCGGGGTCAAGGAGGACCAGCCGATGCTCGGGTTCAAGCGCGGCGGCACCTACGAGGGCTTCGACGTCGACGTGGCGCTCTATGTCGCGGGCCGGCTCGGGGTCCCGCGGGACCGGGTGCGGTTCCGCACGACGAACTCCTCGGTCCGCGAGTCGGCGCTGGCGTCCGGCGCGGTCGACATGATCTTCGCGACGTACTCGATCACGGCGAAGCGCAAGACGCAGGTCACGTTCGGCGGCCCGTACTACGTCGCCCACCAGGACACGCTGGTCCGCGCCGACGCCACGTCCATCGGGAACGTCCGGGACCTGAAGGGCAAGCGTATCTGTGAGGTGACCGGGTCGAACTCCTGGCGGCGCGTCGTCGAGGAGCGGAGGATCGCGGCGCGGCCGGTCACCGCACCCACCTACGGCGCCTGCATGGACGACCTGGCCGCGGGAAAGCTCGACGCCGTCTCCACCGACGACCTGATCCTGGCCGGGTTCGCCGCGGGCCGCGGCGTCCGCATCGTCAACGCGCCGTTCACGGACGAGAAGTACGGCGTCGGCCTGAAGAAGGGCGACCTGGAGGGCTGCGAGCTCGTCAACCGGGCGATCACCCGCATGTACCAGGACGGGACGGCGGCGCGCCTGCTGGACAAGTGGTTCGGCAAGTCGGGGCTCAAGCTGACGACGAGCGTCCCGCAGTTCGAGGGCTGCTCCTGAACGCGGCTCCGGCATCCATGATCGTCACTGAGAGTGGCCAATTGCGGACACCGTGTCGCGATCGTGCGGCGGGCGGTGCCGTTCCCGTCAGGAAGTGGCCGAGGGCAGGGCGCCGAGGGCCTCGCGGAAGGTGCCGTAGATCGGGACGAACTTGTCGATCCCGGTGATGCGGAAGACGCGCTCGACGCGCGGCGGGAGCGCGATCAGTGCGACGTGGGCGCCGTGCTGCACGGCGCGGCGGTTCGCGGCGACGATGGCGTTGAGGCCGGTGGAGTCGCAGAAGGTGACCTGCCGCATGTCCACGATCATGATGCGGGCGGTGCCCGCGACCTCGAAGAGCGTCTCCTCGAAGCGGGCGCGGGACACGACGTCGATGTCGCCCTGCACCCGCACGAGTGTGCAGCGGTCGTCGTGCATCAGGTTGATGTCGAAGTCCATGAGCCGCCTCGTGCCCTGACGCGAGCGGGCGCTACGGGCCCGTCCTGGGTGACTCCTCAGGATCGCCCAGCCGCGCCCGCATTCCAAGCATTTCCAGGGAAAGGGACCGGGTCGCCCACGCCCGCCCCGGACCGTAACGCCGCGCGCGGGGACCGGTCGGTGGCCCGGCGTCGCCGAGCGGCCGACGGCGGGCCGTCCCGGGGGCCGTGCTCCGGTCGTGCTCCGGGCCGTCCTGCGGCCGTGTCCCGCGCCGAACGCCCGGAAACCGCCGCAATAACCTACTGGAGAGAAACTTACTTCACAGTAAGAATGGTCGGCGGCTCCGTCGCGACGCCGAATGAGACGGAAGTCCAGACGCCCGGTTCTTGACCGGGCAAAATCTCCCGGGGTAGGCCGTGACCTGCACGGAGGCCATTCATGACCGGCCCGGCGGTGAGAAAGGGAGGTGGTGACCGGAGCCCGGATCGGCGCAGAGGTTAGAGTGGCGGTGCCGAAATTCGGGAGGCTGGGTGTTCTACACGTTCATGACGCGCGTGGTGCGTCCGATCCTCTGGCTGCTTTTCCGCCCCCGGGTGGTGGGCGGCGACAACGTGCCGGGCTACGGGCCGCTCATCGTGGCCAGCAACCACCTGTCCTTCATCGACAGCTTCATCATCCCGCTGGCGGTCCCCCGCCCGATCACCTACATCGCCAAGGCGGACTACTTCGAGGGCGGCGGCCTGAAGAAGGGCTTCGTCCGCTGGTTCCTCACCAACCTCGGGCACGTGCCGGTCCGGCGCGGGGCGCGGCGCGCCGCGATGGGCGCGCTGGAGCAGGCCGTAGAGATCCTGGAGAACAGCGGCGCGTTCGCCGTCTACCCCGAGGGCACCCGCTCCCCGGACGGGCGGCTCTACCGCGGCCGCACCGGCGTGGGCTGGCTCGTGCTGACGTCGGGCGCGCGGGTCCTGCCGGTCGCCCTGGAGGGCACCGAGAAGATCCAGCCGATCGGCGCGTCGTTCCCGCGCGTCTTCGGGCCCCGCCCGACCGTGCGGATCGGCCCGCCGATGGACTTCTCGCACTACCGCGACCTGCCGCCCGCCAAGGCACGCCGCGCCATCACGGACGAGATCGTCGAGACCATCCAGAAGATGTCGGGCCAGGAGTACGCCGCCGCCTATAACGAGCGCGCCGACCAGCAGCAGCCCTGACCGCCGGTCACGCGGCGCCCCGGCGGACCGGGCCGCCGGGCGCGCTCAGCCGCCGAGGTTCGGGCTCTTCTCCTTGATGTCGGTGCCGGTCTGGTCCTTCGCGGTCGACTTCAGCCCGTCGATCGCGCCGGACAGCGACCCCAGCTCGCCTGGGTCGACCTGCCCCGACTTCAGCTTCTTGGCCAGCGCGGTCAGCCTCGACCAGACGGCGTCGGCGGGCTGCTTCAGCGCCTTGCACAGCTTCGGGTCGGCGTTGATGAGCTTGCGGGCCGCGTTCAGCCGGTTCGCCGCGAACGCGCCCGCGGCGGCCGCCTTCACCAGCGCCGTCTTGCGGCCGTCCGCGCCCTGCTGGAAGTCGCCCGCCTGGTACGGCTTCCAGATGTAGCGGTGGAAGGCGCCGAACGACAGGCCCGCGTCCGCCGCGAACCGCGTCTTCGCGAACTTCTTCGTCTGCTCGGTCGGGCAGGCCGCGGCGCCCGAGGCGGAGCCGCTCGGCGCGGACGCGGCGGCGCTCTGCCCGGCGGGCGTCACCGGCGCGCCGATCCCGCTGCTCGGTGTCCTGCCGTCGTCGCCTCCGCAGGACGTCAGCATCGTCATCGCCAGCAGCAGGGCGGGCACCACGAGCAGGCTGCGCACCATCGTCCATCCCCCGAGAACGGTCGCGAGGCCGTCCGGCGGGGCCCCTTTCCGGGCGATCTACCCGGCCGCGGGCAAAGGACCGTTCACGGACGCGGCACGGCACGGCCCGCTTTCCGGCTCCGGATCGTCCCGAGGGCGTGTCGTCTGCGGTGACTTGCACGGTCTGCGCCGTAAGGTCGCCGGCATGGCCCACAGGCTCCTCCCGATCACGCTCCTCGCGACGCTGGCGGCCGTGTCGGCCTGCGGCGGGGGCGGCGAGCACGCCGAGCAGGTCCGCGGCACCGCCGGGGCCGTCCTCGCCGGCACCGGCTACACCTCCGACCAGCTGAAGCAGGCGCTGCTCGTCGAGTCGCCCGGCTACCAGCGCGCGGGCGAGCCCGACTCCGGCGAGTACGGCTCGCTGAAGGCCTTCCAGGACCTCGGGCAGCTCCGGCGGCAGGTGAAGGTCGACAAGCCGCGCTGCCAGAGCGGCGGGGCGGGCGGGCTCGTCGGGGACGTCGACCCCGGCGTCCCCGCGGCGCTCACCACCTTCGCCAAGCGGGACGGCCAGACCGTCACCGAGACGCTGATGGGGATGAGCGACACCGACGCGGAGAAGCAGGTGACCGCGCGGGTGCCCGCGGGCTGCCTGACCTTCCGCACCGGGGTCGGCAACCAGTGGTCCGAGCACCGGGTCGCCGAGTCGCCGGCGGGCGACATCGGCGACGGCTCCCGCACGGTCGGCGTCACGACGATCACCGGCCGCGCGTCCACCCGGACCTGGTACGTGGTCGTCAAGGGCCGCCACTTCCTCGCGACGATCAGCGTGTTCGGACCCGACGCCACCCGCCAGGAGGCCGAGCGGATCGCCCGGCTGTCGCTCGCGCAGGCCGACCGCGTACTGCGCTAGCGGAACGCTCTCGCGGCCGGTGCCGTCCAGCGGATACCGTTCGACTACGCGGGCGGACGCGCCGCGCGGGCGCGCGGCCCGCGACGGTCGCGGCGCCGACCGAACCATGCGGCCAGTGGGGGTGCGCTTGATCGGCAAGGAGGGCCGGGTGACCGGCCGGATCGGTCCCGGGCTGGTCGGGGAGGTCATGGTCCCCGTCCGCGGCGGGGTCGAGGCGTTCTACGCGCATCCGGTCGATCCGCGCGACGAGATCGGCGTCGGGACGATCATCGTGGTGGTCGAGTACCACCCGCCCCGCACCGTCTACGTCGCCCCGGCCCTCGCCCGGTGACGACCGGCTGATCCTCTTTCAGGCGAACCGTCCGGGCCGCCCCCGCGTCTATTGGGAAACGCGCGCGGACCTCCCCCCGGGGCCCGGCGCCGAGGGGGAAGGAGGATCGGATGCCCGTGGTCGTCGTGGCCGTCGCCGCCGTCGCCGCCGTCATCGTGCTCATCGTGCTGTTCAAGCTGGTCTGGCGGGTGGCCGAGCCGAACGAGGCGCTCATCATCTCCGGTCTGGGGGCGAGGGCCCACAACCGCGACACCGCCGAGAGCCTCGGCTTCAAGATCGTTACGGGCAAGGGCACCTCGGTGCTGCCCGGCTTCCAGACCTGCCGGCGCCTCTCGCTGGACACCCGCGCCTCCGACCTCGTGGTCACCTGCGTCACCCGGCAGGGCATCAAGGTCCACGTCCGCGGGGTGGTGATCTACAAGGTCGGGGACGACTTCGTCTCCATCGCCAACGCCGCCCGGCGCTTCCTCGACCAGCAGAAGCTGATGGACGACAAGACCCACCAGCTGTTCGCGGGCCACCTCCGGTCGATCATCGGGCACCTCACGATCGAGGACCTGATCCACAACCGGGAGGAGCTGACCAACCAGGTCCGCACCTCCTCCGCCGACGAGATGAGCAAGCTCGGCCTGGTCGTGGACTCGCTCCAGATCCAGGAGATCGAGGACGACTCCGGCTACATCGAGGCGCTCGGCCGCCCGGACGCCGCCGCCGTGGCCGCGAAGGCCCGCATCGCCGAGGCGGCCCGCAACCAGGAGGCCACCGTCGCCGAGCAGGAGGCCGAGCGGCAGAACGCGGCCGTGATCCGGGACACCGAGATCAAGAAGGCCGAGTACGAGGGCCAGGTCCAGCAGGCGGCGCAGCAGGCCCGCCAGGAGGTCATCCTCAAGGAGACCCGCAACGCCGAGCTGGAGGCCGAGCGCACCGAGAAGCGGCTGGAGAGCGAGATCCGCAAGCCCGCCGACGCCCGCGCGTACGAGCAGGTCACGCTGGCCGAGGCCGAGCGGGAGGAGCGCATCGCGCACGCCCAGGCCGCGGCGACCGAGGTCCAGCTCCGGGCGCAGCGGGAGGCGGAGGCCACCCGCATCCTCGGTGAGGCGCAGGCCCAGGCGACCCGCCAGAAGGGCCTCGCCGAGGCCGAGGCGATCAAGGCCCGCGGGGACGCGCTCGCGCACAACACCGACGCGGTCATCGCCCAGCAGCTCGCCGAGCAGTGGCCGCAGATCGTCGAGGCCGGCGCGGGCGTGTTCGGCAACGTCGACAACATGGTCGTGCTCAACGGCGCCGAGGGCGTCGAGGACATGCTCGCCAAGGCGCTCACCCTCGGCGGCACCGGTCTCGGCGTCGCCCGCCAGCTCCTCGCCGGCATGAACGGCGCCAACGGCCAGAACGGGCAGAACGGACGGAGCGGCGGCGCGCCCGAGGCGTCGCCCGTCCCCGCGGCTCCCGTCGAGGCGCCCAAGGACAACTGAGGACACAGGAAGAGCGGCACCGTGCGGGGGCTCCGGCCCCGGCGGAACGAGGCCCGGCCGGGACGTCCCGGCCGGGCTCCTGTGATCTCGGCGTGCGGAGCGCCGTCCGGGCCCTACGAGTGGGCCGCGACCGCTAAGTTCGAGGCATGTCCGTCCCGCGGCTCGCCGTTACCGTCGACCTCGTCGTGCTCACCGTGCGGGAGCAGCGGCTGTGCGCGCTGATGTGGCGGCGCGACCGGGCGCCCTACGACGGCGCGTGGTCGCTGCCCGGCGGATTCATCCAGCTCGACGAGGACCTGCCCGTCGCCGCGTCCCGGCTGATGGCCGAGCGGGCCGGGCTCGCGGACGTCCGCATCCACCTGGAGCAGCTCGCCACCTACGGCTACCCCGACCGCGACCCCCGCCAGCGCGTGGTGAGCGTCGCCTACCTGGGGCTCGCGCCCGACCTGCCCGCCTCCAGCCGGGCCCAGGTCCTGTGGACGGCCGTGGACGACCTCATCCACCGCGACCAGGCCGCCTTCGACCACCGGCGGATCCTGTGCGACGGCGTCGAGCGGGCGCGGGCCAAGCTGGAGTACACCTCGCTGGCCGCCGCGTTCTGCCCGCCCGAGTTCACCGTCGCCGAGCTGCGCCGCGTCTACGAGATCGTCTGGGGCACGAGCCTCGACCCGCGGAACTTCCACCGGAAGGTCACCGGCGCCGACCGCTTCCTCGTCCCCACCGACCGGACGACGACCCGCGACGGCGGGCGCCCGGCGCGGCTCTACTCGCGCGGCGACGCCGAGCAGCTCCGCCCGCCGATGCTGCGCCCCCGGACATGAGCCGGACAGGGCGCGGAGCTGACCGCTATCGGCCCTGACCTGGGGCGATGGACCGAGCACGGGGTGCCGTTCGCTATGTTTGCACCCTATGAACGGTGACTCGTCCGAAGTGCTCGGACTGCTCGTCCGCGACATCGGCGAGGCCGGGGTCGCGGAGATGGCCGGCTCCCCGGGGCTCGCCGCCGCCGTCGACCAGCACGTGGCCGGGCTGCGCGACGAGCTCGGCGAGCGTCCCGGCGAGGACGAGCTCATGGGCTACCTCCGGGTCTTCGCCGAGGAGGCGTTCAACCGCGGCTGGTGGCCCGGCAGCACCCGCGACTGGGAGTTCGTCCGGATCGTCGCGGTCTGCTGGATGCTGCGGGAGTCGGCCGCACGGTAGCCGGGCCCCCTTCGCCCGCCGCGCGGCGGTCCGTAGGCTGGTGCCCACCACCCCTGCTCTCTGGAGGACAACGGTGTCCGACGTCACCACCCCGCGCTTCCGCTCCGTCCTCGACCGGTTCGTCGCCTACAAGCCCGGCAAGGTCGTGGTGTCGCCCGAGGGCCGCTCGTTCAAGCTGTCGTCCAACGAGTCGCCGCACGGCCCGCTGCCCTCGGTGCTGGACGCGATCGGCGAGGCGGCGGCGAACGTCAACCGCTACCCCGACAACAACGCCACCGCGCTGATCGAGGCCATCGCCTCGCACTGCGGCGTCCCCACCGACCACGTCGCGGTGGGCTGCGGCTCCGTCGGGGTCTCGCAGATGCTCCTGGAGGCGGTCGCCGAGCCCGGCGCCGAGATCGTGTACGCGTGGCGGTCGTTCGAGGCGTACCCGCTGCTGGTGGCGCTGTCCGGGGCGAGCGCCGTGCAGGTGCCGCTGCGGGACGAGACGCACGACCTCGCGGCGATGGCCGACGCGATCACCGAGCACACCCGGCTGGTGTTCGTCTGCAACCCGAACAACCCGACGGGCACCGTCGTCCGCCGCGCGGAGATCGAGCGGTTCCTCGACCGCGTCCCCGCGGACTGCCTGGTCGTGCTGGACGAGGCGTACCGCGAGTACGTCCGCGACGACGAGGTCCCGGACGGGCTGGCGATGTACGGCGACCGCCCGAACCTCGCCGTGCTGAGGACGTTCTCCAAGGCCTACGGGCTCGCCGGGCTGCGCATCGGGTACCTGGTCGCGCACCCGCTGGTGGCCGGGGCGATCCGCAAGACGTTCCTGCCGTTCAGCGTGAACTCCGTCGCGCAGGCCGCCGGCGTCGCGTCGCTGGCCGCGACCGGCGAGCTGCTGGCCCGGGTCGAGGACACGGTGAAGGAGCGCGAGCGCGTCCGCGACGCCCTGCTCGCCGACGGCTGGACGGTGCCGCCCACCGAGGCGAACTTCGTCTGGCTGCGTCTCGGCGACCGGACGACGGAGTTCTCCGAGGCGTGCGACGCGCAGGGGGTGAGCGTCCGCCCGTTCGCCGGTGAGGGCGCCCGCGTCTCGATCGGGTCGCCGGAGGAGAACGACGCCTTCCTGGCCGTCGCCCACTCCTTCCCCCACGGCGGCTGACCGCCGCGGCCGGCGGCGAGCGCACGCGGCCCGGTATGGCATGGCACGGCGCCGGGAAACGCACGCGCCCCCGGACCGGCACGGTGTCCGGGGGCGGCGCATGTCAGCCGCGTGCGTGGTTCAGCTCGCGCCGGCCTTCGGGCCGAGCTTCTCGACGATCAGCCGGTAGAGCTGGCGGGGGCGGCCGGGCTGCGGCGTCCGGTTCGGCGGCAGCGGCCAGGCCAGCCCTTCCTCGACGAGGGTGCGCAGGAGCCGGCGCGCCGTGCGGGGGGTGACGCCCAGCATCTTGCCCGCGTTCTCCGCGTCCACGATCAGCGGCTGCTCCTGGTCGCCGAGCTTGTCGGCCAGCCGCGCGAGGATCTCCAGCCCCTTGGGCTTGGCCTGCGGCTGCGTGCGCGGCGGCGTCCGCGGGGCGGGCACGAGCGCCCGGCCGTCCCGGTCGAGCGCGAAGCCCTGCGCGCGCTGCGAGCTCTGCGAGCGGGCGAGCGCGGCGCGGGCGTGGTTCTCCGCCTCGTGCGCCGTGCGGCCCATCCCGATGCCGACCTCGATGGCGAGGCCGAGCTCCTCGCGGACCCGCTCGACGAACGGCGGCGTCCGGAAGCCCTCGGTGGACGCGGTGACCGAGCCGCGCGTGGCGATGACCAGGTAGCTGTGGTCGTCGAGCGGCCACACCGAGGCGTTCATCCGGTGCGCCTCCTGGAGCAGCACCCGGTGCAGCGCCAGCTTCAGCTCGTCGCGCCAGTACCGCGGGGTCACCCGGCGCGGCGTCTCGCGGAGCGTCGGCACGTCCACCAGCACGACGACGAGCTGCGACTCCTCCAGCCGGTGGTGGGCGCCCAGCAGCGCCGCGGTCTGGAGGGAGCTGCGGATCGCGGCGCCGGTCGGCCGGACGCGCAGGGTCGGCACGCCCGCCATCTCCATGCGCTCCGCGGTGGCGTGCACGCAGGTCATCGCGACCGTCGTCGCGCCCCGCCGCCACAGCCGCTCGTGGAAGGCGGCGAGCGTCCCCGGCCCGGCCGCCTCCTCGCGCAGGTGCACCTGCTCGGTGCCCAGGTTGATCTCGGCGTACGCCTCCTCGACCTCCGCGCGGCCGAGCACGTCGATGCTCACCCGGGACGGGTCGAAGCGCTCGTCGAGGGACGCCCGCAGCAGGGCGCCCTGGAGGGCGGCGCCGTTCAGCGGGACGTACGTGGCGGGCATCGTGAGCACGCCCGCCTTCCGGGCGAAGTCGTACGGGACCGGGCTGGCGAACAGGCACACGTCCACGCCCGATCCCAGCCGGACGACCTTGTCGGCCGCCTCCTGTTCGTCCCGGTACGCCGCGGCCACCAGCCGGCTGGGCACCGGCGTCGGGCCGTGGCCCATCAGCATGACCCGCTCCACCAGGTCATGGGGGCCCACAACGCCGATCGTGAGGTCGGGTGTCACCGACCCCGTTCGTGCGGCCGTCATCGATGATCGCTCGCTTCCGGTCCATCCTCTCGGCGGGGGCCCGGCCCCGGCCATGCGTTCGCGCACGCTCCGCCCAACGGTTGACTCATGGCTTGTCGCCCCTGCCTTCTGACCCAGCACCGCAGTTCCCGTGCGATTCGCGTTCCCTAGCCCCCGCCCACCACCCTGAAGCGGAAGAGGGCATCTTCTCTTGGCCAGATCGGGTCAGGGCGACGAAGTGTGACGCCCAGACGCGAAATCGAATCAAGAGTGCGGCGAAAAAGTAACCTACGCGACCCCCTAGTCAGTAATTTGTCACCATTCGGCCAGCCTTGATCCTGCATCTTCGGTCGTCCGAAGTTGAAAAACAAGACCCGAAAACACCGCGAGGGGCCTCCCCTGGCGCTGTTGCGCACTGGAGAGGCCCCTGCGGCGTGCGTTCGGTTCATGCCCGGGCCGAAACTCGACCGTGTCGACGCCCGGGCGACCGGAAAGACGAGTGATCCGTTCGAGAGGCCGTGACCGTCCGCAGCGGTGAATTTCTACCGCGTTACGGTCCGGTCCGACGGGACCGTTCCAGACACTACCTCCCAGGTCAGCGCCTCGGCATCGGAGACAGGGAAGCGTTACCGCTCAGCCATGCGTAGTTGCCTTGTAACGCGGTGCTGAGCGAAAGTCGCGGTCCCGCGTTACAAGCCCCGTCAGGGGCAACTCGGAAGTGGGTCAGGTCCCGCCCGCGGGGGCCCGGCGCCGGGCCGCGCCTGCCCGTCCGGCGGCAGGCCACTTGCGGCCGTTTCCCGCACCGCAAGTGACCACCTGGTCGGGGCTAGTCGGCCTCGCGGACGATCTCGGCGCCGAGCTGCGAGAGCCGCTCGGCGGTGTGGGCGTGCCCGCGGTCGAGGTAGTAGGCGGAGGTGATCGTCGTCTCGCCCTCGGCGGCGAGGCCGGCGAGCACCAGCGCGCTGCCGCAGCGCAGGTCGTGCGCCTCGACCTCGGCGCCGCGCAGCCCCCGCGGCCCGTTGACCTTGGCGCGGTTGCCGTCCACGTCGATGTCGGCGCCCATCTTGCGCAGCTCGTCGGCCAGCTTGAACCGGCCGTCGAAGATCCGCTCGTAGATGTAGGACGGGCCGTCGGCCAGGCAGGACAGCGCCATGATCGGCGACTGGAGGTCGGTGGCGAAGCCCGGGTACTCGTCGGTGATGACGTTGATCGGGCGGAGCGTGCGGTCGCGGCGGACCTGGAGCACCGCGCCCTGCTGGTGGAACTCGACACCCATCTGCTCCAGCTTGTCGGCGGCGACGCCGAGGTGCTCCAGCGTCGCGCCGACGAGGTTCAGGTCGCCGCCGGTGATCGCGGCGGCCATCACGAAGACGCCGGCGTCGATGCGGTCGGGCATCACGGTGTGCTCGACGGCGGTCAGCTCGTCCACGCCCTCGACCGTGATGAACCCGGTGCCGCCGCCGCTGATCTTGGCGCCCATGGCCTGGAGGATCGCGATGTTGTCGAGGACCTCGGGCTCCAGCGCCGCATTCTTGATCAGCGTGGTGCCGTGCGCGAGCGCCGCGGCCATGATCAGGTTCTCGGTGCCGGTGTGCGAGGGGGTGTCGCAGTACAGCGTGCCGCCGCGCAGGTCGCCGGCCTTGATGTGGATGATGCCGTCGCCGTTGTCGGCCACGTGCTCGGTGACCGTGGCGCCCATCCGCTTGAAGCCGTTGTAGTGGAAGTCGAGGTTGCGGCTGCCGAGGTTGCAGCCGCCGACGCCCTCGATCACGGCCTCGCCGAGCCGGTGCAGCAGCGCCGGGACGAACAGGAACGAGCCGCGGAACCGGGACGCGATGTCGGCCGGCAGCACCGGGCTGTCGAGCGAGGAGGCGTCGATGACCAGCGTGCGCTCGGTCTCGTGCAGCTCGGCGCGGGCCCCGACAGCGCGCGCGAGCTCCACCGCCCGCCGCACGTCCTCGATGATCGGGACGTTGCGCAGGACGGTGCGGCCCGTGGAGGCCATCAGCGACGCGCCGATCATCGGCAGGACCGCGTTCTTCGCGCCCTGGATGAATACGGTGCCGTGCAGCTGCCGGCCGCCGCGCACGCGGTAGCGAACCTCGTGGCCCATGCTCATGCCGCCTTACTCCTTCTCGGGTGTGCGTTACGGTGCCTACCGGATCATGCGGGACGACGGCGGATCCAAGGGCCGAGCGCGCCGAACGGTGTCCCCCCACTGCGCCGACGCGACCCAAGTAAACCACCGAGCCGCCAGTGGGGCGTCCGGTCCGGCCGCGCCGGTGTCCGTCTGATCGTTTAGATACCCCGGGGTCCCCGCGAGTTCGCAATCGGGGCGGAAAAACCGGGACCGGACCTGTCCGCGCCCGGCCGGGCACTAGGGTGATCTTCATGGACGAGTCGCCCGGCTGGGACGCCATCGACGACGCCCTGCGGCCCCTCTACGGCGATGCGGAGCCGTACCACATCGGCACCGTGATCAAGTGGGCGCTCGGCGGTCCGGACCCGCTCGACGGGGTCAGCGTCTACCCCCGCACCGAGCCGGTGCCGCACTGGCACTTCGTCTCGTACGGCATGTCGGAGCTGTACTCGAAGGAGTCCGAGAACCCTGACGAGTCGGGCTGGGGCTTCGAGTTCACGTTCCGGCTCGTCCGCGATCCGGCCGCGGAGACGCCGCCGGTCTGGGCGGTGAACCTGCTCCAGAACCTCGCCCGGTACGTGTTCACCTCGGGCAACTGGTTCGAGCCGGGCCACCACATGAACGTCAACGGGCCGATCGAGGCGGAGCGCGAGGACTCGGAGATCCGCGCGGTGGCGTTCGTCCGCGACCCGGAGCTCGGCGAGATCTCCACCCCGCACGGGCGAGTGGAGTTCCTCCAGGTCGTCGGGCTGGCGACGGAGGAGTACGAGGCCGTGCGGCAGTGGAACGCGGCGGCGTTCCTGGACGCGCTGGCCCCGCACCTGCCGCTGTTCGTCACCGACGTCGGCCGCCGGTCGCTGCTGGCCGATCCGGAGCTGGCGCGGACCGTCCGGGAGGGCATCGAGCGGGACGGGTCGAACAGCGGCCTCCTGTTCGTCTCGACCGTGGACTGGGACCTGGACGGCGGACCGGGCGGTGCCGGTACCGTGACGCTGCGCCTCGGCGCTTTGCAGGCTCCCGCGATCGCCCAGGCGCTCCGGGGCCGCCTCCCGTTTGACCGCCCGCTCGTCCTCCAGAGCGAGGACCGCGTGCTGACGTTCCATCCCGCGGACGCGTTCTCGGTCGAGGAGACGGATGAGGGGAACCTCGACGTGGGCGTGCCGTCCGCCGCGCTGGACGACCTGACCGCCGCGATGCGTCCCACGGCGGGCACGGCGGACGTCCCGTCGCTGCCCGGCCTGACCGTGGGGATCGTCCCGACCGCGCTGCGCGACGGCTACGGCGAGAAGACGGGCGAGGTCGTCGGCTGACGCGCGCGGGGCGCGTCAGGTGAAGGTGCGGCCGGTCAGGCGCTCGTAGGCCTCGACGTACTTGGCGCGGGTCCGCTCGACGATCTCGTCCGGGAGGGGCGGCGGGGCCTCGCCGGACGCCCGGTCCCAGCCCGACTCGGGCGACAGCAGCCAGTCGCGCACGAACTGCTTGTCGAAGGACGGCTGGGCGCGGCCGGGCTCCCACGCGTCCGCGGGCCAGAAGCGCGAGGAGTCGGGGGTGAGGACCTCGTCGCCGAGGACGAGCGCGCCGTCCGCGGCCCAGCCCAGCTCGATCTTGGTGTCGGCGACGATGATGCCGCGCTCCAGGGCCAGCTCGGCGCCGCGCCGGTAGACGGCGAGGGTGGTGTCGCGGAGGCGGGCGGCGACGTCCGCGCCGGTCGCGGCCTCGACCTCGGCGAGAGTCATCGGCTCGTCGTGGTCGCCGACGTCGGCCTTGGTGGTCGGGGTGAAGATCGGTTCGGGCAGGCGGGACCCGTCGGCGAGGCCGTCCGGCAGCGGGACGCCGCAGACGGCCCCGGTGGCGCGGTAGTCCGCGAGCCCGGAGCCGGTCAGGTAGCCGCGCGCGACGCACTCGACCTTGACCATGTCGAGGCGGCGGGCGACGACGGCGCGGCCCTCCCACTCGGCGGGCGCGCCCTCCGGCAGGCCGGTGGAGACGACGTGGTTCGGCACGACGTCCGCGAGCCGCTCGAACCACCACAGCGACAGCTGGGTGAGGATGCGCCCCTTGTCCGGGATCGGGGTGCTGAGGACGTGGTCGAACGCCGAGATCGTGTCGCGGGCGACCATGAGGAGGTCGCCGCCCGGCAGCTCGTACAGGTCCCGGACCTTGCCGCTGTGCAGGTGCTTCACTTGGTCTCCAGGATCTCCACGGGGTCGCCGAGCGCGAGCTCGCCCGTGGTGCGCGGGAGGGCGTTCTGGCCGAAGCGGATGCCGCGGTCGATGGTGCGGTAGGACGCGAGGGTCCGCAGCGGCTCGCGGCCGCGCTCGCCGGTGTCCTGGTCGGTGGTGGTGACGACGCAGCGGGCGCACGCCTTCATCATCTCGATGACGCAGCCGCCGACGCGCAGCAGGCGGACGGAGTCCTCCCCGTAGGGGCCGAGGCCCTCGACGACGAGGCTCGGCCGGAACCGGTTCATCGGGAGCGGCTCGTCCAGCCGCGCGTTGAGGTCGGCGAGCGACTCGGCGGACAGGACGAGCAGCGGGTAGGAGTCGGCGAACATCGTCTCGCCGCCGCCCCGGGACGTCGGCCGGTGCCCGGTGAAGCGGACCAGGCGGCAGTCGGTGCCGAGCAGGGCGGAGAACCAGCGGGCCGGGTCGTCGCCCTGGTCGACGCCCTGGCACTCGTGGCGGTGGACCATCACGTCCAGGACGTCGCCGGTGTCCGTGGCCTTGTGGACGAGCGTCTCGGCTCCCGCGACCTCCACCGTGAGGACCTCGCCGTCATAGGACGGCCGCAGCCGCGCCATCTCGGCGTGGTCCCGCTGGGACAGGAAGCGGCCCTCCGGGGTGACGAGCATGAACTCCCGGTCGTGCCGCAGGCCCCTGGGCGTCAGCTCGGCGGTGGTCAGGGGCGTGCCGCCGCCGCCCTTGAGGGGGTAGACGTTCAGCTCGGTCAGGGTCGCCTTCTGGGTCACCGGGTCAGCCCTCCGTCAGGTCAGCGCCGCGAGGCGGTCGAAGACGGGGCCGAGCCGCTCGACGAAGCGCTCGGGGCGGCACACCTCGTCCAGGCGCGCCTCGTCGAGGGTGAGGCCCGCCTCGGCGGCGTGCTTGCGGAGCGTCTCGCGGAACGGGACGCCGCTCTCCCAGGTCTCCATCGCGGCCTTCTGGACGAGCGGGTACGCCTCGTCGTCGCGGGACATACCCGCTTCGACGAGTTCCAGCAGCACCGTCGAGGTGTAGATCAGGCCGCCGGTGGACTCCAGGTTGGCGCGCATCCGCGCCTCGTCCACGACCAGGCCGGACATCAGCCGGTTCGTGAGGTTCAGCATGTAGTCGAGGGCGATGGACGCGTCCGGGAGGGCGATCCGCTCGGTGGAGGAGTGGGAGATGTCGCGCTCGTGCCAGAGCGGGATGCCCTCCAGCACCGGGACGATCTGCGCGCGGACGATCCGGGCCATGCCCGCGAGCCGCTCGGAGATGATCGGGTTCTTCTTGTGCGGCATCGCCGACGAGCCCTTCTGGCCCTTGCCGAAGGGCTCCCAGAGCTCGCGGACCTCGGTGCGCTGGCCGTGCCGGACCTCCAGTGCGACCGCCTCGCACACCGTCGCCATGATCGCGAGGGCGGACACCCACTCGCTGATGCCGTCGCGCATGACGACCTGCGTGGAGACGTCGGCGGAGCGCAGCCCGAGCTTGCGCGCGACGTGCAGCTCGACGGCGGGGTCGATGTTGGAGTAGGTGCCGACGGCACCGGAGATGGCCATGACGCCGACGGCCTCGCGGGCGCGGCGGAGCCGGTCCCGGGAGCGGGCCATCGCGAACGCGAAGTCGGCGACGCGGTGCCCCCACACGTCGGGCTCGCCGTGGATGCCGTGCGTCCGGCCGACGCGGAGGGTGGCCCGGTGCGCGAGGGCGTGGTCGCGGAGGGTGGCGACGAGCGCGTCCGCCTTCGCCAGCAGGATGTCGGTGGCCTCGACGAGCTGGAGCGCGAGCGCGGTGTCGAGCAGGTCGGACGAGGTCATGCCGAAGTGGACGTACCGGGCCGCCTCGCGCGGTTCGGTGTTGTCGGCCCAGGCCGACAGGAAGGCGATCACGTCGTGCTGGGTGACCGCCTCGATCTCGTGCACCGCCGCGGGCGTCGGCGGCGGTGCCTTGCGGACCGGCTCGACCACCTCCGCGGGGATGGTGCCGGCCTCGGCGTGGGCCTCGACGACGAGGACCTCCACCCGGCACCACAGCTCGTACTTGTGCGCGTCGCTCCAGACGCGTCCCATCTCCGGCAAGGTGTAACGCTCGATCACCTGATGATTGTCCCAGGTCGAGGCCGCGCCGCGGACGTCCGGGTCCGGCGCGCCCAGCGGGCGAGGGCGGGGACGGGCGCCGAGCAGGCGAGGAAGATCCCGGCGGCGAGGAACCAGCCCCCGGCGGACAGCCCGGTGAGCGCCAGCGTGAACACGGCGGGACCGGCCATCTGCACCGTGGCGGTGGCCGCCTCGGTGGCGCCCTGGTAGGCGCCGCGGGCGTCCTCGCGCATCAGCGTGATCGACAGCCCCCAGCTCGCGGCGACGAAGCCGAGCTCGCCCGCGAGGTGCAGCAGCGCGGCGGCGATCACGACGGACGCGGCGAGCGCGCCGGCCCCGCCCGCCGTGGTGGCGAGCAGGACGCAGCTCGCGGCCAGGGCGGCACCGGCCCACACGGCGGTGCGCGCGGCCTGCGCGGTGGTGGCGGCGAGCCGGGAGGCGGGCACCTGGAGGGCGGCGATGCCGATCGAGCTGATGACGACGACGGCGCCGCTCAGCCCGAGCGGCAGGTCGGTCGAGCGGGCGATCCACAGCGGGAGCCCGGTGGACAGCATCGCCCAACAGAGCGAGAGCACCGCCGTGGCGCCCACCACCGCGAGGTAGGGCCGGTCCCGCAGGACGAGCCGGGCGGCTCCCGCGTCCCCGGACTCCGCGGCGCTCTCGCGGGCGGGCGGGACGTCCGGAATCGTGGCGGTGACGGCGGCCAGCACGACGAAGCTGAGCGCGTTGCCGACGACGGCCGCGAGGTAGGCGGACGGCCGGTCGGCGGCGAGGACGAGCGCTCCGAGCCCCGCGCCCGCCGCGTAGCCGACGTGCTGGGCGACGCGTTGCCGGGCCAGCGCCCCCACGCGGGCCTCGGTGTCGGTGACGAGGCCGGCGACCAGGGCGGTCCGCACCGCGGTCGCGCCGTTCGCCGGCGCCGTGAACGCGATCGTGACGACCAGGAACCACCAGGTGCCGTCCACGGCGAGGTAGGCCGCGGCGGCCGCCGCCCGCAGCAGCGTGACGGCCACGAGGATCCGGCGCGGGCTGTACCGGTCGGCGAGCGCGCCGATCGGGATCGCGACGGCCAGCGCCGCGCCGCCGGCCGCGGCCATGGCGGCGCCCACGAGGGCCGGGGACAGGTGCAGGACGCGGGTGAAGAACAGGGCCCAGATCGTGAACCACAGGCCGTCGCCGAGGGCGGAGATGCCGCGCCCCCACAGCAGCCGCCGCAGGCCCGCCCGGGCGATCGCCGTGTCGCCCTCCGGACGCGTCGCCGTCGCCGTCATGGCATCCACCCTTCATGTGATCGTGAATGGTGAATGTAACCAGGATGCGCCGGATCATGCAAAGATGATTCATGAAGTTCTGAATGGTGCTAGCGTGAGAGATGCCGCGAAGGGAGCGCCCATGGCCGTGTGGATCGACCCGCAGGACCGCGTGCTCGCCTCGGTCACCGCCCTCGCGGCCGAGCTGGCGGATCCGATCCGGCTGACGGTCCTGCAACTGCTGACCGCCGAGGGCCCGCACACGCTCAGCCGCCTCGCCGACACGCTCGACGTCACCGCGCCCCGCCTCGCCAACCACCTGGCGCGGCTCCGCGCGAGGGGCCTCGTCACCGTCGAGCGGACGGGCCGGCACGCGGTGTACCGGGCGTCCGCGCCCGGCCTCGACGACGTGCTGGCCGCCCTCGCCCGGTACGCGCACGCCGACCCGTCCGCCCGTCCGGGCCGTCCGGCGGCACCGGGCGACATCGCGCGGACCTGCTACGGCCACACCGCCGGACGGCTCGGCGTCGCCGTCTACACGACCCTGGTGGACCGCGACGCGCTGCGCCCGCCCGACGGCGACGGCACGGTCACGCTCGGCCCCGGCGCCGCCGCGTTCGCCGACTTCGGCATCGACCTGGACGGGATCGCCCCCGGGCGCCGCAAGCTCGCCACCGCCTGCCTGGACCGCACGCTCCGGCTCCCGCACCTCGGCGGCGTCCTCGGCGACGCCGTGCTCGACGCCTTCCTCCGCCGCGGCCTCGTCGAGCAGAACGAGGGGAGCCGCGACCTGACGATCACCGCCGAGGGCGCCGAGGCGCTACCCGCCCTCCTGCCTGGCTTCACCCCGGATCCGGAGCCGATGTCCGGGTAAAGGGCCGCACACCCGAAATTGGGCCCTGGGTTTCCCGTCCCGCGTTGTGCCTGGGTATTGCGGCTTTGGTACCGACATCGAGCGCACATGGGGGACACAGCCATGCCTTACGCCACCACCCGCGACGGCACCGAGATCTACTACAAGGACTGGGGCAGCGGCCCGCCCGTCCTCTTCTCCCACGGCTGGCCGCTGAACGCCGACGCCTGGGACGACCAGATGAAGTGCGTGGCCGACAACGGCTACCGCGGCATCGCCCACGACCGCCGAGGACACGGCCGCTCGTCCCAGCCCTGGGACGGCTACGACTTCGACACCTTCGCCGACGACCTCAACGACCTGATCAACCACCTGGACCTGCGGGACGTCACGCTCGTCGCGCACTCCATGGGCGGCGGCGAGGTGACCCGCTACATCGGACGGCACGGCACCGGCCGCGTGGCCAAGGTCGTCCTGCTGTCGGCCATCCCGCCGCTCATGGCCCAGGCCGACGGCAACCCCGAGGGCGTCCCGGCGGAGGCGTTCGACCAGATCCGCGACGGCATCCTCACCGAGCGCTCGCAGTTCTGGAAGGACACCGCCGAGGGCTTCTTCTCCGCCAACCGCCAGGACACCAAGGCCACGCAGGGCAACAAGGACGCCTTCTGGTTCATGGCCATGCACCAGAGCATCAAGGCCGGCGTCGACTGCGTGACGGCCTTCCAGGAGACCGACTTCCACGACGACCTGAAGAGGTTCGACGTCCCCACCCTCGTCGTGCACGGCGACGACGACCAGGTCGTCCCGATCGACGCCACCGGCCGCAAGACCGCCGAGATCGTCGAGGACGCCACCCTCAAGGTCTACGAGGGCGGCTCGCACGGCATCGGCCTGGTCCCCGGCGACAAGGACCGGTTCAACCAGGACCTGCTGGACTTCCTCGAACGCTGACCGCGCTCAGGAGCCGACCGTCTCCACCGCCTTCAGCGCGATATCGGTGCGGTGGTGGGCGCCGCGGAGCCCGATCCTGCCGACCGCCTCGTAGGCGGCGGCACGGGCGGCCGCGAGGTCCGGGCCCGTCCCGACGACGTCGAGGACCCGGCCGCCACTAGCGATCAGGCGGCCGTCGTCGCCGAGCCCGGTGCCCGCGTGCAGCACGTACGCGCCGGGCACCCGCGCGGCCTCGTCCAGCCCGGTGATCTCGTCGCCCTTGACCGGCGCGGCCGGGTAGCCCTCGGCCGCGACCACCACCGTCACGGCGGCGCCCGGCTCCCAGGACGGCTGGAACGCCGGGTCGAGCCCGCCGATCGCGCACGACTGGAGGAGCCGCCCGAGCGGGGTGGCCAGCCGGTCCAGCACGACCTGGACCTCCGGGTCGCCGAACCGCGCGTTGAACTCGATCACCTTGACGCCCCCGGCCGTCAGCGCCAGGCCCGCGTACAGGACGCCCACGTACGGGGTCTGGCGGCGGCGCAGCTCGTCCACGGTCGGCTGGACGACGGTCGACATGATCTCCTCGACCAGGCCCGGCGGCGCCCACGGCAGCGGCGTGTAGGCGCCCATCCCGCCGGTGTTCGGGCCCTCGTCGCCGTCGTGCGCGCGCTTGAAGTCCTGCGCGGGCAGCAGCGGCACCGCGTGCTCGCCGTCGCACAGCGCGAACAGCGACACCTCGGGCCCGTCGAGGTACTCCTCGATGACGACCCGGTCGCAGGCGGCGGCGTGCGCGAGGGCCGCGGCGCGGTCCCCGGTGACGACGACGCCCTTGCCGGCCGCCAGCCCGTCGTCCTTCACGACGTAGGGCGGGCCGAACGCGTCGAGCGCCTCCTCGGCCTGCCCGTCGTTCTCGCACACCCGGGACGCCGCCGTCGGCACCCCGGCCGCCTCCATGACCTCCTTGGCGAACGCCTTGGAGCCCTCGATGCGGGCGGCGGCGCGGTCGGGCCCGAAGCACGGGATGCCCGCCGACCGGACGGCGTCGCCGACCCCCGCCATCAGCACCGCCTCCGGGCCCACCACGACCAGGTCGATCCCGAGCCGCGCGGCGAGCTCGGTCACCGCCGTCGGATCGAGCGGATCGAGGTGGTGGTTGTCCGCGATCTCGGCCGTGCCCGGGTTTCCCGGGGCGCAGTGAAGGGCGGTGACGACGGGGTCGCGGTGCAGGGCGCGGGCGAGCGCGTGCTCGCGGCCACCCGATCCAAGGACGAGTACTCGCACGTCACGCGAGCTTAGTGGGAGCGGGCCGGGCGCGGCGCCCGGACCGCGGGTCCCGGCCGCCGCCGCGCCCGCGTGAGGCCGCCGTCACACCGGTCACGGGTGAACCCGGGCATTGTTCCCGGCGTCCTAGATATCGGCTGGTAGGCTCGGACGGGCTTGACGGCCTGTCGTCTAGTGCGTGGAAGGAGGTGGTCGGGATGAGTCCTGGTGATACTTGCAGTTCGCCGGAGAACCCTCACAGTCCGGACTGGACTGTTCATCCGTCCGCCTCCATCTGGCAGCCGGCCGTCGCTCTCGCGCGCTCCCCTCGCTGACGCCTGGGTCGAGCGCGCACGCGCGTGCGTGGCCGGCGGGTTAGGAGCACTCCATGGCCATGACACGAGTCCGCCCGGGCCGCGCCCTCTTCAAGACCCGCGGCCGCCCGCACGGCGTCCCGCGGCAGGGCCGCGACCGCGACTCCTCCGTCATCGACTGGGCCGCCTACATCGACGGGCACCGGGTCTCCACCGGTACGGTCGCCGACGCCGTCCGCCTGATCCGGGACGGCGAGCTCACCCGCACCGGCGACAGCGCCGGCTTCGTCTGGGTGGGCCTCCACGAACCGTCCGCGACCGAGCTCGCCGAACTGGCCGAGGTCTTCGGGCTGCACCCGCTCGCCGTCGAGGACGCGATCCACGCCCACCAGCGGCCCAAGCTGGAACGGTACGACGACGTCCACTTCGTCGTGATGAAGACCGTCGGCTACGTCGCGAGCGGCACGGGCGGCGCCGAGGTCGTCGAGACCGGCGAGATCATGATCTTCTGCGGGCCCGACTTCGTCGTCACCGTCCGGCACGGCGCCCACGGCGCGCTCGGCCCCGTCCGGCGGCAGCTCGAAGCCGACCCCGGCCGCCTCGCCATGGGACCCGCGGCCGTCCTGCACGCCGTCGCCGACCGCGTCGTGGACGGGTACGTGTGCGTCGCCGACGCCGTCCAGGAGGACATCGACGAGGTCGAGGAGGCCGTCTTCTCGCCGGAGCGCACCGACGAGTCACGCCGCATCTACCGCCTCAAGCGCGAGGTCATCCAGCTCAAGCGCGCCGTCGGGCCGCTCGCGGGCCCGCTCCGCAACCTGTCCGGCCGCCGGTTCGTCCCCGCCGAGATCAGGGAGTACCTGCGCGACGTCGAGGACCACCTCACCCGCGTCCGCGAGCAGGTCGAGTCCTACGACGAGCTGCTCAACCCGATCCTCCAGGCCCACATGACCCAGGTGACGGTCGCCGACAACCAGGACATGCGCAAGATCTCCGCCTGGGGCGCGATCTTCATGGTGCCGACCGCGATCGCCGGGGTCTACGGCATGAACTTCGACTTCATGCCCGAGACCCGCTGGCACTACGGCTACCCGATGATCCTCGTCGTCATCGCCCTGTCCTGCCTGTCCCTCTACCGAGGCTTCCGCCGCAACGGCTGGTTGTAGTTAATGCAATCCCGGCCCAGGCCGCTCGCCTGGCGGCTGTACTCATGCAATCCCGGCCCAGGCGCTCGCCTGGCGGCTCGCACCTGACCGCGCTTGGGCGAGCGCTGCATCGCTTCGCGATCTTCCCGGTGGGGGCTCGCCTTCGGCTTCGCCCCCACCGCTCAGTTAACGCGCTCGCGTGCGTGGCTGAGGTCCCCGTGCGTGGTTTTGTGCCCCGTGCGTGGCCTAGACCTCGTGTGTGGCTTAGAGCCCGTGCGTGGCTTAGAGCACGTGTGTGGCTGGGAGGCCTTGCGGGCGTGGGTTTGTGGGTTCTGGCAGGGGGAGGCCTTGCTCGGTCATTACTCGGCGGAGGCGGTCGGGATAGTCGGTCACGATCGCGTCCACGCCGTACTTGATGAGGCGGGACATGTCCTCCGGCTCGTTCACCGTCCACACGACGACCGGGAGCGCGAACGCGTGCGCGTCGTCCACGAGGCCGGGCGTGACGAGCGCGTGCTCGGGCGACAGGGCGGTGGCGCCGGCCGCGAGCGCCGCGCGGACCGGGTCGTCCGGTGGCGCGCCGGCGAGCCACGCCGTGCCCGGGACGAGCGTCTTGCGTTCCAGCAGCGCCACGCGGCCGAGGCCCGGGTCGCGCCTGCGGACCTCGGTGAGGACGCGCCAGTCGAAGCCGAGGAGGCGGCTGCGTCCCGTGAGCCCGGCGGCGGCGAGGACGTCCGCGACGGCGGAGGTGAAGCGCGCGACCTCGGCGTCCGGCCAGCTCGGGTCGGTCTTCAGCTCGACGGCCAGCCGGACCCCCGCGGGGCCGAGCAGGTCGCACGCCTCGGCCAGCGTCGGGATCCCGGTGCCGGGGAGCGGCACCTGCGTCGCCGCGAACGCGTCGCCCGGCCGCCGGACGCCCGCGTCGACCGTCCTGAGCTGCGCGAGCGTCAGCCCCCTGATCGCCTTGCCGACGTAGGGGAACGCCGGATCGCCCGGGTGCGCCGGTCCCGTGTCGGTCAGCGTCACCGCCGACAGCACCTGGTCGTGGCCGAGGACGACCACGCCGTCGGCGCTCAGCCCCACGTCCAGCTCGATCGCGTCGACGCCCAGTTCGAGAGCGTGCGCGAAACCGGGCAGCGTGTTCTCCGGACGGAGTCCCCGCGCTCCCCGATGGCCGTGCACCTCGACGGTCCCCCCGGTGGATGGCACGGCACGCACGCTACAGCGGGTGACCGAACGCGCGGTGGACGATCGGTGAGATCGGTCGAAACGCCCGTTGGCGCGACCCGGCCGCCGGGCGGGGCCGTCAGATCAGCGAGCGCAGCGACAGGGTCTGGTCGCGGCCCGGGCCGACGCCGATCGCGGAGATCTGCGCCCCGGACATGTCCTCCAGCGACCGCACGTACGCCTGCGCGTTCTTCGGCAGGTCGTCGAACGACTTGGCGCCGGTGATGTCCTCCTGCCAGCCGTCCAGGTACTCCAGGACGGGCTTGGCGTGGTGGAACTCCGTCTGCGTGGTGGGCATCTCGTCGACCCGCCGGCCGTCGATCTCGTAGGCGACGCAGACCGGGACCCGCTCCAGGCCGGACAGCACGTCCAGCTTGGTGAGGAAGTAGTCGGTGATGCCGTTCACGCGGGTCGCGTACCGGGCGATCACGGCGTCGAACCAGCCGCAGCGGCGGTCTCGGCCGGTCGTGACGCCGTACTCCCCGCCGGTCTTGCGCAGGAACTCGCCCCACTCGTCCAGCAGCTCGGTGGGGAACGGTCCCGAGCCGACGCGGGTCGTGTACGCCTTGAGGATGCCGATCACGCGGTTGATCTTCGTGGGGCCGACGCCGGAGCCCGCGCACGCGCCGCCCGCCGTCGGGGACGAGGACGTGACGAACGGGTAGGTGCCGTGGTCGATGTCCAGGAGCGTGCCCTGGGCGCCCTCCAGCAGCACGACCTTGCCCTCGTCCAGCGCCTTGTTCAGCACGAGCGTGGTGTCGGCGACGAACGGCTTGAGGCGCTCGCCGTAGGCCAGGTACTCCTGGACGATCGGGCCGGTCTCGATCCGGCGCCGGTTGTAGACCTTCGTCAGGACCTGGTTCTTCTCGCGCAGCGACAGGTCGAGCTTCTGGGTCAGGATGTTCGGGTCGAACAGGTCCTGGACGCGGACGCCCATCCGGTTGATCTTGTCGGCGTAGGCGGGGCCGATGCCGCGGCCGGTGGTGCCGATCCGGGCCTTGCCGAGGTAGCGCTCGGTGACCTTGTCCAGCGCCCGGTGGTGGGGCATGATCAGGTGCGCGTTCGCCGAGATCAGCAGCCGCTCGCAGCCGATGCCGCGGTCCCGCAGGCCGTCGATCTCCTGGAGCAGCACGGCCGGGTCGATCACCACGCCGTTGCCGATCACCGGGACGGCGTCGGGGGAGAGCACCCCGGACGGCAGCAGGTGCAGCGCGTAGCTCTTGTCGCCGATGACCACCGTGTGGCCGGCGTTGTTGCCACCCTGGTAGCGGACGACGTAGTCGACGTCGCCGCCCAGCAGGTCGGTGGCCTTGCCCTTGCCCTCATCTCCCCATTGGGCTCCGACAAGAACGATGGCCGGCATGCCGCTTTCCTTCCCACGACGAAGGCCCCGGTCGCAGCAAGCGCGCGAAGGGGCCTCTTGCGATCAAATCGTACCCGTACCCGGACGGTGCAGAAACCGCACCTCACCGGCCCGGTCCCGGTCCGGTTCCGAGCCGGTGACGTGAAGGTGGCGAAGGTACCAGAGCGGCGGGAGAGGCGCCGCCCGTCCGGATGCCGCCCGACCGGACACGGGCGCGATCAGCCCGCCAGCGCCTCGGCGGCCTCGGTGCTGCTGTCGCGGAGGAAGGCCTTGCAGCGCTCCGCCTCGTGCTCCTCGCCGATGGCCGCGGCGGCGCGTCCGAGGGCGTGGAGGGCGCGCAGGAACCCGCGGTTGGCCTCGTGCTCCCAGGGGATCGGGCCCTGGCCCTTCCAGCCGGCGCGGCGGAGCTGGTCGAGCCCCCGGTGGTAGCCGGTGCGCGCGAACGCGTAGGAGTCGATGACGCTCCCCTTCGCGAAGGCGCGGTCGGCCAGCTCGGCCCACGCGCCCGGGTAGTCCGGGTGGCGCGCGGCCACCTCGAACGGGTCGACGCCGTTCTCCAGGGCCTCGCGGGCCTCCGCGTTGTCCGGCAGTTCGGTCGGAGGGGGGCCGCCGAGCAGGTTCTGGGTCATGCGGCACATCGTAAGTCGCCGCCGCCCGCCCGCATCAACCCGGGTGGCGCGCCGTTCCGGAACCCTGGCCGGTCAGGCGGGCGCGGGCATGGGGAGCGGGAGCCGGAAGTGGGCGGCGCCGTCCGCGCTGGACGAGCGGACCGCGGGCCAGTTGCTGCGGATCGCGAGGATCGCCTCCCGGTTGCCGAGGATGACGTCCGCGTCGAACTCGGTGACGCCGCGCCGTCCGGCCAGCTCCGCGAGGTAGGCGACCAGGCGGCTGCCGAGGCCGCGGCGCTGCCACGGGTCGGCGATCAGCACGGCGATGTCCGCGCGCGCCGGGCGCCGCACGTCCCGGATGTACTCGGCGACGCCGATGACCTCCCCGGCCAGCAGCGCGACCAGGGCCTCGCGGTCCCAGTGGTCGAGGTTCTCCAGCGTGCCGACCCAGTGGTCGGGCAGCCGCGGGGTCCCGGAGAAGAACCGCGTGTAGAGGCTCGCCTTGGACAGGTGCTCCGCCATCCGGCCGAGCCGCTCGCGGTCGGTGACGCCGTACGGGCGGATCCGTACGTCCTCCAGCGCGGGCGGCCTCGGCGTCCCGGACGCGGAGGGCGGCGGCTCCCCCGTCCGGGCGAGGGCGGCGGCAATGTGGGCCACGCTGCGCACATCGAGTTGCTTCATGAAACCCATTGGACCGCAACGAGTTTCGTGAAGCAACCAACTGGGGATGGCGAGTGCGCGTCCGGATCCGGAAACGCCGGAGGCGCGGGGAATCAGGCCCCAGGGCCGGGGCGGGGCTCCACGTCCGTGGGCCCGAGCGGCGCGCCGCACGCGTCGCAGGTGAAGCGGTCGGTCAGCGCGCCCGGGCAGCCGCGGTGGCCGACGACGACCGGCGGGCCGTCCGGGGCGTAGTGCCGGTCGCCCCACATGAGCAGCGTCATCATGGTGGGCCACAGCTCGACGCCCTTGCGGGTGAGCCGGTACTCGTGGCGCTCGGGCCGCTCCTGGTACGGGACGCGGCGCATGATGCCCTCGTCGCACAGGCGCGTGAGCCGGTCGGTCAGGACGTTGCGGGCCACGCCCAGCACGTCCTGGAAGTCGTCGAAGCGCCGCACGCCCTCGAAGGCGCTGCGGACGACCAGCATGGTCCAGCGGTCGCCCACGACCTCCAGGGACCGGGCGATCGAGCAGTTCTGCGACTCGTACGTGCGGGGCAGCGCCACGGTCCCGAGACTACCGAAGTTTTGTCATGAAACGTACGGATCGGGGCCCGGGGGACGCCCCGGGCCCCGATCCAAGGTCGTGCCGGACGGCTCCTAGCCGAGCTTCTTCCCGGCGGACTGGAGGTGCTCGGCGGCCTCGACGATCCGCGCCGCCATCGCGGCCTCGGCGGCCTTGCCCCACGAGCGCGGGTCGTACTGCTTCTTGTTGCCGACCTCGCCGTCGACCTTCAGCACGCCGTCGTAGTTGCGGAACATGTGCTCGGCGACCGGGCGGGTGAACGCGTACTGGGTGTCGGTGTCGATGTTCATCTTCACGACCCCGTACGACACGGCCTCGCGGATCTCCTCCAGCGACGAGCCGGAGCCGCCGTGGAACACGAGGTCGAACGGCTTCTCCTTGCCGTGCTTGGAGCCGACCGCCTCCTGGATCTCCTTCAGCACCTCGGGACGCAGCTTCACCGAGCCCGGCTTGTACACGCCGTGCACGTTCCCGAACGTCGCCGCGAGGATGTAGCGGCCCTTCTCGCCCACGCCGAGGGCCTCCGCGGTGGCGAGGGCGTCACCCGGCGTCGTGTAGAGCTTCTCGTTGATCTCGTTGGCGACGCCGTCCTCCTCGCCGCCGACGACGCCGATCTCCAGCTCCATGATGATCCGGGCCTTCGCGCACTCCGCGAGGAGGTCGACGGCGATCTGGAGGTTCTCGTCCAGCGGCACGGCCGAGCCGTCCCACATGTGCGACTGGAACAGCGGCTCCTCGCCGCGCGCCACCCGCTCCTGCGAGATCCTCACCAGCGGCCGGACGAAGCCGTCCAGCTTGTCCTTCGGGCAGTGGTCGGTGTGCAGGGCGATGTTCACCGGGTACTTGGCGGCCACGACGTGGGCGTACTCGGCCAGCGCGGTCGCGCCCGTCACCATGTCCTTCACCGTCGCGCCGGACAGGTACTCGGCGCCTCCGGTGGACACCTGGACGATCCCGTCGCTCTCGGCCTCCGCGAACCCGCGCAGCGCGGCGTTCAGCGTCTGGCTGGACGTCACGTTGATCGCGGGGAAGGCGAAGCCGTCCTGCTTCGCACGGTCGAGCATCTCCGCGTAGACCTCGGGCGTTGCGATGGGCATTGTCAGCGTCCTTTCATACGCAGCGGTGCCGCCGGGCATCCGGCCGGGCGGTAGCACCCGAGCGTCCGCGTACCCGGGAAGGGACCCCTGGTCACGCGGTTCGGGTAGGGCATGCCGTCCACGGTCAGTATCTCGTTGCGGTACTCGCCCACCACGGAGGGGGCGCCATAGCAGCCGGCTCGTCGTCCGGTGCCCGCCCCCGGAGGGGCGCATGCACGACCAGTATCCCGGATTTCGCGCGACTGGCCAGCCTCGGACCCGGCGCCGGCGGCGCTGAAAACGCGCGGCAGGTCCCGTTTCCCCACTATTCGGAGCGTCGGTGCAGGTACGCTCGCAGTGTGGATCTCACGACCCTTCCCCTGAGCATCACCGAGTGGCTGCACCCCACCGCATGGCTGCAGCTGTTCGGCACGTTCGCGACGATCGGCGTCCTCGCCATCATCTTCGCGGAGACCGGACTGCTGATCGGCTGCATCCTGCCGGGCGACTCGCTGCTGTTCACGGCGGGGATCCTCACGGCGGTCTCGACCGTCAACGGGCAGGAGTTCCAGTCGCTGTCGCTGCCCTGGCTGCTCATCGGCGGCCCGGTCGCGGCGATCGCCGGGGCCCAGCTCGGGCACTGGATCGGCGCGCGGTACGGGCGAAAGCTTTTCGACCGGCCCGACTCCAAGGTGTTCAAGCAGGAATGGGTGGAGAAGGCCGAGTACTACTTCAACCGGTTCGGCCCGGCCCGCGCGGTCGTCCTGGCGCGGTTCATCCCGATCGTGCGGACGTTCCTGAACCCGCTCGCCGGAATGCTCGGCATGGACAGCCGCAAGTTCTTCGTCTGGAACGTCGTCGGCGGCGTCGTCTGGACCGACGCCCTGTTCCTGCTCGGCCACTTCCTCGGCAGCGAGGTGCCCGACATCGAGCGTTACATCCTGCCCGGTGTCGCCGTCATCCTCGTCGTCTCGGTCATCCCCATCATCCTGGAGATGAGGAAGGGCCGGGGCGGAAGCGGAGGCGCCCACCGCGGCGCCCACCGGAGCCCCAAGCGCAACGGTACGAATAAGAATGGCTCTGAAGAGTCACGTCCGTCGCTCAGCAGTGACAGTTATCGCTAACCTCCCCATGTGGGACGTCATCGGTCGGACCCTCGTGGTCTCGCGCGCATACTGATCGCGGCCGTAGCCGTGGTGGCCGCCTTAACGCTTCTCGTGGTCGGCGGCATGGCTCTGGTCAACGCGGTCTCGGGCGGGGGCGGCGAGGAACCGGGCCCGTCCCCGGCCGCCTCGACGACCGGTGGCGGCACCAAGTCCACGGACCGCTCGTCCGCGCAGTCCTCGGCCACGCTCCCGCTGGTCCTCCGCGTCACCGGACCGGCCACCAACGTGATCGTCAAGGTCTCGACCTCCGGGGAGATCCTCACGCAGGGCGTCCTCGCCACCGGCGAGACGCGCAAGTACGAGGAGAGCCCGCTCCAGGTCGTCGCCTACAACGGCTCCTCGCTCCAGGTCGTGATCTACGGCGAGGAGCAGCCGGCCAAACCGGCCGGGCGCGCCACGTGGTTCGTGAACAGGCAGCGGTGACGCCCGCCGGCGGCCTCAGCCCAGGCCGAGGTCGCTGACATCGAACGGATGGCGGTAGGCGAGTCCCTCCGCCGCGATCCGCTCGGCCGCCCCGCGCTCCAGGATCGTCGCGACCGCGACGACCTCGGCCCCCGCGTCCCGCAGCGCCTCCACCGCGGTGAGCACCGACCCGCCGGTGGTGGAGGTGTCCTCCACGGCCAGCACCCGGCGTCCCGCCACGTCCGGTCCCTCGATGCGGCGCTGGAGCCCGTGCGTCTTGTCGGCCTTGCGGACGACGAACGCGTCCAGCGCCCGTCCCCGCGCGGCGGCCGCGTGCAGCATCGCGGTGGCCACCGGGTCGGCGCCGAGCGTGAGCCCGCCGACGGCGTCGTAGTCCAGGTCCGCGGTCTCGTCCAGCATCACCCGGCCGACGAGCGGCGCCACCGCCCCGTCGAGGGTGACGCGGCGCAGGTCCACGTACCAGGACGCGCGCCTCCCCGAGGACAGCACGAAGTCCCCGTGCACGACGGCCTTCTCCTTGATTGCCTTCAGCAGGTCATCACGATCGCTCACGGGGAAACCCTATTCACCCCGGTCCGCCGCCCGTGCAGGCGCTCCGTCCCGGTACGGTTCCGGAAGGCGACGCGGCCGTCCGCCGTTTCGCGATTCCCGCGGACGAGGGGGGTGGACACCTGACATGACGCCCGGGACCCTCGTCCTCCTGCACGCTCCGGGCACCACGGCGGCCTCCTGGGGCGACCTCCCCGAGATGCTCCGCTCCTACGGTCTGGACGTCATCGCCCCGGACGTCGCCGACGGCGCCGGAGCGCGCTACGTCGCCCGCGTCTCGCTGATCATCAGCGCGACGGCGCCCGCCGTCCCGCTGGTCCTCGTCGCGCACGGCGCCGCGGGCCCGCTGCTGCCCGCCGTCGCGCTCGCCCAGCGCGCCGCGCACCGGCCCGTGGGCGGCTACGTCTTCGTCGACGCCGAGCTGCCGCGCCCGCTCCGCGTCCACGACCACAGTGCTCACGGCCACGGCGCCCACGACCGCGGTGCCCATGACGGTGCTCCGCGCGACGCGGTGCCCGTCCCGCCGGACTGGCCGGAGGCGCCCTGCGGCTACCTGCGCACCCACGCCGACCGCGCGTCCGCGCCGGAACGCGATGAGACGGTCAGAGAAGCCCGCCTGCGGGGCTGGCAGGTGCGGGAGCACGAACCCCCGGCGGCCGTCGCCCAGGCGCTCAGCGAGCTCGTGGCAACCCTCTAGGACCACCGCAGCGCGCACGCCGGGACGGGCGGCAGGCCGAGCGGGCGGGATCGGTGCCGGGTCAGGCGTTCTTGAGGAGGTCGTCGAGGAGCGCGTCGTAGTCGTCCTCGCCGCGGCCAAGGTCGACGCGGGCGCGGTAGCGCAGCCGGAGGAGGGCCTCCAGGCTGTCTTCGGCGAGGGCGGCGTCGTCCGGGCCGGGGGTCAGCGTGGTCGCGCCGGCCGGCGGGCCCTCCTCGGGACCGCCGCCCATGCCGGTGCCGACCGCCCGGTCGCGCAGCGCGAGGACGACGTCGGCGCCGCTGGTGGCCCATTCGTGGGCTCCCGAGGCGTCGCCCTGCGCGTACAGGACCTCGGCCACGGCGCGGTAGACCTCGGGGTCGCGCGGCTTGTCGGCGCGGATCTGCTCCACCAGGCCGCGCGCCTCGTCGGCCCGGCCCAGCTCGAAGAGCGCGTCGGCGAGATAGGCGCGCGGGTCGCCGTAGACCTCGCCGCCGTCCTCCAGGGCCTTGCGATACAGCTCGGCCGCCCGGGCATGGTCGCCGGCGTGCTGCCACTGCTCGCCCGCGCGCAGCAGCACGTTGGCGCGCGACACCCCGCCCGACACCGCCTCGGCCAGCTCGGACAGCCGCCGGGCCGCCGAGATGTGATCGCCGGTGCGAAGGGTGTCGAACTCCAGATCGTCGAGATCGTCTTCCGTCACATGCGTCACGCTTCAACGCTACCCGCCGCTCGCCGACCGAAGCGGGCGAATCGACGATGATCGTGAATTACCGGAGCGTAACCGGCCGCGGCGGGGCCGCTCACCTGCGAGAACGTTCGAGCGCGTCCCAGAATCCGCGGCGCAGAGCGTGCCGCACCTCGTCGTGGAGCAGGAAGTCGATGGGGAGCGAGGACCCCTGGAGCAGGCGCGCCTCCAGGTCGGACGGCATGCGCGGCTTGCGCGCGAGGACGGCCTCCAGCCAGAGGGCGGGGGCGTCCCGCGCGACGGACTCGCCGAAGTCCTGGCCCTCCTGGTGGGCGGCCTTCACCGCTTCGGCCAGGCTCGGGGTGGTCTGCTGGGCGGGGACGGGAGCGATCTGCTGCGGCCCGGTGTAGGGGCCGTGCGGCTGGCCGGACGGCACCGGCATCGGCTGCGACTGGTTCGACGGCAGCGGCATGGGCTGCGACTGGCTGGACGGCATCTGGCCGGCCTGCATCGACTGCTGCATCGACTGGGGCATGGACTGCGGCATCGACTGCGGCGGGGGCGGCGGCGCCGGAGCGGGGACGGGGTTGTACTGCGGCCCGGTCCCGCCGGGCGGCTGGGGCGGCCCCGGCGCCTGCGTCGAGGACGGAGACGGCGTCGGAGCGGCCTGCAACGACGGCGAAGGCGGCGCGGCACCGTTCCCGAACGAGGATCCGAGGCCGCCCGCGCTGCCCGGCAGCGGCAGAGGCCCGGTGGACATCCCCGCAGGCATGCCCTGGCCCGGCATCTGACCCGGCATCCCCGAACTAGAGCCGGTCATCTGACCGGGCATGCCCTGGCTTGAGGACGACCCCTGGCCCCCGGTCATCGCCGGACCCAGGTCGCGCACGGACGGGATGGACGGCAGGGACGACCCCGGCTGCCCGCCGATGGGCGACGCGGGCGGGGGGCCGTTCTGCGAGGTCGAGTGCAGCGGGCCGATCGAGCTGCCGCTGCCGTTGCCGTGCCCGTTGGACAGCGGGCTCGTCCCGTAGGACGGCGCGCCGGCCCCGCTGTCCATGCCGGAGAGCAGGTTGACGTAGGGGCGGAGGTGGCTGGAGCCGACCTCGATGAGGTCGTCGCACTCCTGCCGCAGCACCCGCGAGATCGTCCAGTTGCCGTCGACGGCGACGTGCACGACCGTGACGCGGACGCCGAGGTCCTGGGCGTCGGCGACGACCTGGGCGAGGTCCTCGTCGCCGCTGACCACGACCGCGTCGGCGAGCGCGCCGTTGCGGGCGAGCGTCATCAGGTCGCGGTGGATCTCGGTGTCGACGCCCTCGCGGCGGCCCGGGCGGATGCGGCCGAGCCGCAGCTTGAGCCCGGGCAGGTCGGCGAGCGCGTCGTGCTCGGGCGAGCGCCTGCCCTCGACCGTGGCCTCGTACCAGTAGCAGCGCAGCAGCGGCATGCCGGTGCGCTCGCGGGCCAGGTTGCTCAGCAGCTGCAGGAGGCCGCCGAAGTCCCACGAGACGGTCTCGCGATGGCGGGTGCCGTGCACCGCCATGGCGCCGTCGGCCAGCAGGTAGCCGGCGTCTACGAACAGCGCGCAGCGATCCATGCGACACCGCCCTTCCTCAACACGGGGCCTCACCAGGTGCCCACTCCTCGGTCGAGCCGGCGAGTACGACCATTGTCCGGCGGCCTGCCCTTCCTGCGCTCGGGATGTGGGCCGGCGTAGTGACCCCGGGCGCTTATAGCGTAGTGAAGCCCGTAAGCCCCGTAGGCCAATACGGCGATTCGCCACTCTTTCATGACGTCCCGCCGGTCCGCGACTCCCCGGTAACAGCGAATCAAAAGCCGCGGCGGACGCTACCAGCCGTTTCGGCCCGTCCCCGGCTATCACCATGATCTTTACAGGAAGCGGCAGGTGGGCGCTCCGCCCCTAGGGTCCCGCGACCGGGGCTTGCGCCGCAGATGGCGGCCCGTGGCGTGTCGCGGGCCGTCCCGTGGCGTTGCGCTCGGCGCGTGGTGTTCCGGCTCGTCGCGTGGCGTTCGGGCTCGGCGCGTGGCGTCCCGTGGCGTCGCGGCTCAGCGGGTGATCGCCGCGCGGCCCAGCTCGGCGAGCGCGGTCGCGTCCCGCGGCGTCTCCCAGCGCACCCGGCAGTCGCGGCCGGTCAGCTCGACGGTGGCGATCGCGTTGTCGAACCAGGGGCCCTCGGTCATCCGCCAGCGCAGCGGCGGCTTCGGCACCCGCGCGAGCCGCGCCAGCCCGCGGAACGGGCCCCCGGCGGCGCGGGAGTAGGCGATCCGGTTCGCCATGCGGAACTTCCCGATCAGCGGGTTGCGCAGGGGCGAGCAGACGATCTGGGTGATCTCCGAGCGGCTGTCGGGCGCGACGACCCTGGCGAGATAGGAGTAGTGAATGTCGCCGGAGAGAAAGGAAATGCTGGCGGGAGCGGGACCCCGATCGCCCCTGCCGACGGCGAGCACGTCCTCCGCCACCTCGCGGAAGGACCGCTCGAACGCCGCCCAGTGCTCCAGGTCCGCGGCCTGCCGGATCTTCTCGCCGAGCCGCGCGCCCGCCTTGCCCCAGGCGCCGCCGGCGACCGCCTCGTTCCACGCCTCGGCGTGGTGGATCGCCCGCGGCAGCAGGAACGGCAGGGAACTGGCGATGAGCAGGTGGTCCACGCCGCCCTGGCACTGCTCGTCCAGCCAGCGGAACTCCTCGTCGTCGAGCATGCCCCGCCGGTCGGCGGTGAGCAGCCGGGAGCAGCGGCTGTCGACGACGACGAGACGGGTGCCGCCCCAGTCGTGCGCGTAGCTCCACCGCGTGGAGGCCGGCTCCTTGTCGGCCCGCTCGGCGAACTCGTCGACGATCTTCCCGCCGTCCCCGCCGCCCTCGGACGCCGCCCGCACCGCCGCGTAGACGGGATCGGCCGCCCGGTCGTCCGGCGACATGTTCCCGAGCTGCTGGTAGATCCAGTACGAGCCGATGCCGCCGGTGATGCGCGCCCGCCACCACGGCTGCGACCACATCTCCCGGCGCCACGCGAACGAGGTGTTCCAGTCGTCGCGGATGTCGTGGTCGTCGAAGATCGTGAAGGTGGGGACGGTGGACAGAAGCCACCGCACCGCCGGGTCGTCGTGCCAAGCCAGCTTGTACAGGTGCGTGTAGTCCTCGAAGTCCGCCGCCTCGTCCACCGGCGGCTCGCCCGGGTCGCGGCGCCCGCGGATGAACGCGCGCATCTCGTCGCTCAGCTCGTCGGCGTACACCTGGTCGCCGACCATGAGCAGCACGTCCGGCCACGCGGTGCCCTCGCCGCCCGCGCGGAGCCGGTGGGCGAACGCCGCGAGCGCGTCGTGCCCGAACTCCTCGACCGTGCCCGGCGAGCGGCGGCACGACCCGAACGAGATCCGCAGCCCGCCCGCCGGATCGAGCGTCCTCAGCTGGCTCGCGGGGAACTCCGAATCCTGCTCGGGCCACACCCGGTCGCCGTCGATGAGGACCTCGTACGGGACGCGTGCGCCCTTGTCGAGCCCATCGATCTCGACGAGGGCGAAGTGGTGCCCGTGCACCGTGAACGTGCGGGCGCCCGCGTCCACCCCGTGCTCCGCGCTGACCACGCGCACCTCGCACGGCCGGGCGGTCTCCACCCAGATCGTCGCGGTGTGCTCGCTGACGTGCCGGAGCTGGGGCCCGAGTACCAAAGCGGTCATACTCCGTCTCTCTAGCGGACGGAGAGCACCCGCGTCCACCGAAGCGCCCATCCGCGGATGTGAACACTCGCGCACGATCACCCCCCTCGCGAGGGAAACTCAGGTGCGGATCGCGCGCAGCACCTCCTCTTCCCGCTCCGGATCCAGGCCGACCACCGGACGATCGGGACGTTGCGGCGCCCGTCCGCCGATGGATTGCAACCACGCCCACGTGTCCGCCACGGTCTCCCCTGCTGGACGGCACCGGAGCCCCGTGGCGAGCGCCTTGGACACGTTCGCCACGTGCGTCGAGTCGTACAGTTCCCCCGGCGGAAGCCAGATCGGTAGCTCTATCCACGGTTCGACACCGGCGGCCAAGACGGCCTCGGGCTCGACCCACACCAGCTCCGCGTCCGACCCCGTCACCTGGACGCACGCTCCGAGCAGCTCGTCCATCGTCGTGTGACCGGGCGGGCTCACCAGGTTGTACGGCCCGCCGAGACCCTGCTCTACGGCGTCCAGAGTCCAGGCAGCCAGATCGCGGACGTCGATGTACTGCAACCCCAGGTCTCGCGGACCCGGAGCCAGGACACGACCTCCCCTGGCGATCCGCGTCAGCCACCAGGGCAGCCGTCCGATGTTCTCGTACGGGCCGATGACCAGCCCCGCCCGCACCAGCAGGGCCCGGTCACCGAAAGCCCCGATCGCGGCCAGTTCCCCGCCCCGCTTGTCTTCCGCGTAGCCGACCTCACCGTCGTCGGGGGAGGCCTCCACCACGGCACCGTTCTCGTCCAGCCCGGCAGGGGCGGGATACGCATAGACGGACCGACTGGAGATGTAGACGTACCGGCCGACCCGTCCGGCCAACGTCTCCGCCGCATCGCGGACGACGGACGGCGCAGCGGACCACGTGTCCACGACCGCGTCCCATTCCCCCTCCTCGATGGCCTTGAGCCCGTCCACGGCAGTGCGGTCCCCGTGCAGCGAACTCACGCCCTGCGGAGGCTCGTGGCGTCCCCGATGGAAGACCGTCACGTCCCATCCCCGCTTTGTGGCGTCCTCGGTGATGGCCCTGCCCACGAACTCCGTCCCGCCCAGCATCAGAATCCTCATGAGAGCACTCTGCCTTCTGTACGTTCTGTACGGAAGGTACGCACGCTCTCGGCGGAATCCGCCTGGCTGTCACCACCCGCCGATACCGTCGCCGCGTGACCTTCGACATCGTCCGGGACCTCCCCGCGGCCCTCCAGGACCGCTCCGGCGCATGGACCTTCATCTGCGGTTTCGCCGAGAGCTGGGGCTTCCCCCTCACAGCCTCGGACGGGACACCCGAATCCGAGCTGGCAGCGGCCGAACACCGCCTGGACGTCCGCCTGCCCACCGCCCTCCGCGAGGCATACCTCCTCTTCGGCACCCGCACGGACCTCCACAGCAACCACAACTGGCTCCTGAGACCGGACGAGTTCTACCTGGAGGACAAGGCCCTCGTCTTCCGGGACGAGAACCAGGGCGTCACAGCCTGGGGCATGCTCCTCGCCGACCTGGGCGACCCCGACCCGGCCGTGCACTTCTCCATGGACTCGGATCCCTGGCAGCCCTGGCTGGACCGCTTTTCCATCGCGGCCGTGGAAATCGTCCTGTCAGAGGTGCTCCAAGCCCAGAACGACCTTTGCGACTACCGGGACCTCGAAGAGGGAGAGCAAGAAGAGCTCTCACGCCGCTTCACGCGCCTCCCCTTCCCCGCCTACCCGGAGGGCGAAGACGGCCAGAGGTTCTACGCGGCCCCCGGCCTGCTCCTCTCAACCAGCGGAGGGTCCTGGCTCTCCGTCCGCGCCCGCGACGAGCAAACCCTCGACACCCTGCGCGAGACCTTCCCCGGCGACTGGCTGGAAGGCTGACCTCACGAGTCCACCGCGACCCGGGCGGTGACGGGCAGATGGTCGCTACCGGTCGCAGGCAGCGTGCGAATACGCCCAACAGTCGCCGACCGCGCCATGACCTGGTCGATCCGCACCACCGGGAACTGCGCCGCCCCCACCGTGCACCCGGCGACCACCCGCCCCCGTGTCCAACAGACCGTCCGTCCGCGTTCCCCCCGCCTCCCACTAACCCGCCCCCGCGTCCACAGGTAGGGGCTGGACAAAGCAGACGGGCCCCTCCTTGCGGAGGGGCCCGCGTTGCGAGTCGTCAGCTCTTCAAGCGGTCCAGCAGGGCCCGGAAGCCCTCAGGGGCCAGAGTGAGGTGTCCACCCTCTGGGTGCTTGGAATCGCGCAGTCCGACTCCTTCGTCGAGACGCGCCGCTTCCACGCAGTTGTTGCCAGCTCCCGAGTACTTGGATTTCCGCCACGCGGGCTTGATCAGCTCCATCTTTCCTTGATCACCTTCCTCAGGAACGCCCGGCTCTCCTCGGCATTGAGCGCTTGCGCTTGAAGCCTAGTAAACGTTCGATGCAGGCGGGCGAGCAATTTGGGGGCGTGCACCGTCTCGCCTCCCAGGAGGGTGTCCAGAAAAGCGATCATGGTCATGTCCGGCAAGGTCGCCATGACGAACGAGCTCTCCGCCCGCGTTTCCGCGCGGTACGTCGCCACCTGGACCGTGACGACCGTCCCCTCGCTCACCATCAGCAGGTGTTCGAGCTGCTGCCGCATGATTCCGGGGTCACCGACCATGCGATGCAGGACGCTCTCGTCGAGGACGATGCGCAGGTCCGGGACATTCTCCCTATCGAAGATCTCCTGCCGCGCCAGCCGGTCGCGCAATTCCTCTTCGGTGCTGAGTCGAGCCGCATACTCCTTGGTCTGGACCAGCCCGGTCACGTAGGTGTTCTCGAACGACTGGATGAGGACGGCTTCCGCCTCGCGATCCGCGTAGTCCACGAACGGACGGGGCCGGTCGCTGTCCTTCACGTACCGCTCCCACGCCTCGACGATCCCGCCGTCGGCGCCGAGGATCACGTCGATGCGCTCGGCGCGGTCACGCGTGCACCGGGTGGTGCCTCTGAGGATCTGCCCGATGTAGGTCGCGCTGATAGGGATCTTGGCCGCGAGCTGCGCGTTGGTCAGGCGCGTCACCTCCAGGGCGTCCGCCATGATGGCACCGAACCGCAGGGTGCCGGGGGTCGGCTCGATCTTGCTCATCCGGTGTCCCTTCGGCGGCGCCGCTCAACCTCCGCTCAACCCGAGCGAACCGGTCCGCTGCGCCGCACCTCAGGCTTATCTCACTCCATGTGCTCTTCGCGTCACAATACGTTGCGGCGGAGAACCCTTGGCACTAACCACGAAGCCACAACGAAGGTGTTCCGCCATGCCGGATCTGCACAGGGGCGAACAGCGCACCCCTGACCCGTCCAACGCCGCCTCGCCGATGGCGCTCGCCGCCGGTGACGTTCCCATGCTCGTGCTCGGCTGCACCGACCAGGCGCCCCGCCTCGCACGCCGATTCCTTGCCGCCCGGTTCCGCGAGTGGGGCATCGTGGACGACTACATCGGCCGCTTGGTGGTGTGCGAGCTCGTCACCAACGCCTACAGGCACGGCGCCGGCCCGATCGTCGTACGGCTGTCCCTCGACGAAGGGCAGCCCTGCGTGGAGGTGTGGGACGCGGGGGAGAACCACCCGGTGGTCCGTCCCCAGAACTGCGCCGCGACGTCCGGGCGGGGCCTCCACATGCTCGCCGAGATCGTCAGCGGCCGCTGGGGCGTCCGGCCCCTCAACGGCGGCAAGGCCGTCTGGGCGAAGCTCCCCACCCCTTGAACGGCGACGCCATCACGCTGATGATCGTGCGCGCGCTCTTCCCCCACTGGTCGATCACGTTGGACGGCGCGGGCGTGTGGAGGGCCATCGGCCGCATGGTGCTCTCGGCGTCCGACGTCGACGGCCTGCTCGCGATGCTTCACGCCGCCGACCCCGAGGCCGCGCGACGCGCCGTGGAACTGCTGGAAGAAGCCTCCTGAGCGAGGGTTGAGCCGCTTGGTGCGTCCACATGGCCCGCCGGGGGTAAGGGCCTGTCACGTCAGATCCCAGAGGTAGCGCGTCTGTCGGCGCGCTGCCGTGGCGTGATTGTGAAACCTCATTCGCCGGATACAGGAGTCGGTGGCATGAGCGTTCGGTGGCGCAAGTCCAGTTACAGCGGAGGTACCTCGCAGAGCGACTGCGTGGAGGTGGCGCGGTTGGCTGGTGGTGTCGGGGTGCGTGACAGCAAGGCGCCTGGGGCGGGGCATGTGGTGATTGGGGCGGCGGGTCTCGCGGGGCTTTTCGGGCTGATCAAGGCGGGCTGCCTGGACGTGCAGTAGGGGTCTCCCGGCGGGAGGTGGCCGTCCGCGGCTGAGTGATGGGGTTGCCGCGTGGGGGTTTTGCTCGGGGGGCGAGGGTATTAGCGTGGCGGTATGCGGGGCTTTGCCATCGGTGTTTCCGAGCGGGCGTTGGACGATCTGCGGGAGCGGTTGCGGCGGACGCGGTGGCCGGACGGGGTTCCGGACGCGGGCTGGGAACGCGGGGTGCCGGTCGGGTATCTGCGGGAGCTGGCGGAGTACTGGCTGCGGTCCTACGACTGGCGGGCAGCGGAGGCGCGGCTCAACCGGTTCCCGCAGTTCGTGACGGAGATCGACGGGCAGCGTGTGCACTTCGTGCACGTGCGGTCGCCGGAGCCGGACGCGGTCCCGCTGATCCTCACGCATGGCTGGCCGAGTTCGTTCGCGGAGTATGAGGACGTCATCGGGCCGCTGGCGGATCCTCGCGCGCACGGGGGCGATCCCGCCGACGCGTTCCATGTGGTGGTTCCGTCGGTGCCCGGGTTCGGGTACTCGATGCCGCTGGCCGGGACGGGCTGGAACCACGGGCGCATCGCGAGGGCGTGGGCGGTCCTCATGGAGCGGCTGGGGTACCGCCGTTACGGGGCGCAGGGCGGGGACACGGGTTCGATCGTTTCGCCTGAGCTGGGACGCATCGCGCCGGAGAACGTGATCGGCGTGCATGTGAACGGCGGGCTGGCGTTTCCGGAGGGCGTCGAGGGCGTGGAGCTCACGCCGGACGAGAAGGTGCGGCTCGCGGCGGCCGAGCGGTTGCGGGAGACGGGGACGGGCTACGCCGATCTGCAGAGCACCCGTCCGATGACCGTGGCCTACGGGCTGAACGACTCGCCGGCCGGGCAGTTGGCGTGGATCGCGGAGAAGTTCTGGGAGTGGACCGATCCCGCCAAGGCCCTTCCCGAGGACGCGGTGGGGCGTGACCGGCTGCTGACCAACGTGACCTTGTACTGGCTGACGGGGACGGCCGCGTCCTCGGCGCAGCTGTACTACGAGGTGCGCGCCGCGCCGGTGCCGCCGCCGGGTCCCGGCGGGGTGCCCACCGGGATCGCGGTGTTCCCGAGCGATCCCGCGATCCGCGCTCTTGAGGAGCGGCGGCACAACCTCGTGCACTGGTCGGAGTTCTCGCGCGGCGGCCACTTCGCCGCCGCGGAGGCGCCCGACCTGCTCGTGGACGACATCCGGGCCTTCTTCCGCCGCCTCCGCTAGATCCGGCGCACGCGTCACCGGGTTACGGGCGTACCGGAATCGGGGGTGCCCCGAGTGCGGCCGATCGTGCGCGGATGTGGTCGATGGGGTTTGACCGGCCAAGGGGCAGAAAACAGCGACATCAAATACCCATGGGTATTTATGTCCTTTGCTGTGCTTGCGGCATTCGGCGGTGCGGACGTCTGAGTCGTGAGTAAGGTCGAGTTTCTGCAACTCTCATTCGTGGGGGAATGAGTAATTTGGCGGGTATTGAGAGCTGCCTCGCGCGGATGATGGCGATCCCCGGGGCGCAGCGCGTGACGCTGGTCGACTGCGCGAGCGGGCTCGCGGTCGCCGCGGCGGGCCGCGAGGACCTCGTCGACCAGCACGAGGACGCCGCGGGCGCGACGGACGTGGTGCGGGCGGTCCTCGCCACGCCCGCGCTCAGCGCGACCCCGGCGGGCGACGACGTCGAGGAGATCATCGTGTGCGGGACGGGCGGCTACCACCTTTTGTCGATCACCGGAGCGGATCTCGACGGCCATCTCTTCGTCCATTTGCTGCTCGACCGGGAGAAGGGCAACCTGGCGCTCGCCCGGCTGCGGATGAGCAGGCTCGTCCAGGAAATGGTGGACGGCTGACATGGTCGATTCACTATGTCCGGATATGACCGATGGCGGGGTCGTGGCGGTGCTCGGGACGCTGGAGCGCGAGCGCCGCACCGGCGTCCTGCGGGCCGGGGACGACGGCGCCCTGTACCTGGACGGCGGGGCGGTCGTCCGCGCGGAGAGCCGCCACGCGCCCGGGCCCGAGGATCTGCTCGGCGGGCCCGATCCGGAGCTGCTGGCGCTGTTCGACGCGGCGTACTTCGTGCTCGGCTCGGAGGTGGAGCCGCAGTTCATCGACGGGCCCGTCCCGGACGCCCCTTGTCGCGTCACCGCGGCGACGCTCGTGCACGAGTGCCGACGTCGCCGCGCCCTGCTCGCCTCAGCCTGGCCGTCCGCGGACGTGGACGTGGCGCCCGTGGTCCCGGTGCGGCGCGTCCGGCGGCAGCGCGTCATCCTCACCGGGCTCCAGGCCGAGATCCTGCTCAACGCCGACGGCGACGCCGCGCCCGCGGAGCTGGCCCGGCGGCTCGGGCGGACGGCCTTCGCCTGCCTCCTCGCCGTCCGCGGACTCGCCGCCGCCGCTCTCGTGCAGGCGCCCCCGCTGGACGGTGCTCCCGCCGCACCGCACGACACCCCCGCCATGCCGGACGGCGCGTCCGCCCTCCCCGCCGGGTGGGCGCCCGCCGACCACGACCTGCTCGCACGGCTCCGCGCCGCTCTCGCCGAGCTGGCGTGACCGTGCGCAGACGACGGATCGGGACACTGATCGAAAGGCTGACGAAGGTGGCGGACACGCCCGGGCCGGGAACGGCACTGGTACCCGAGCCGGCGGTGACGGACCAGCTCAGGAGGCTGCGGGCGCGGATCCCGCAGCTCGCCGGGAGCCTGGTGGCCTCGGCGGACGGCCTGCTCGTCGCGCACGACCTGCCGCCGGCGGTCGAGCCGTCCGGGATGGCGGCCGTGACCGCGTCCGGGCTGTCGCTCGCGCACCGGATCGCGCAGACCGCGCACGGCGGCGCCTTCTACGAGGTGGTGATCCGCGGAGTCGACGGCTACGTGGTCACCTACTCGGCCGGACCCGCGGCCTCGCTGACCGTCATCGCGGGGGCCGGTGTCAACGTCGGGCGCCTGCACCTGGAGTCCCGGCCCGCCGCCCGCGCCATCGCCGCCCTGCTGGCGGCCTCGTCCCGCGCGGCCCCGCCGTCCGGCGGCGGCCGCATGTGATCACAACGGAAGGGGAGCACGCATGTCCAACCTGGAACTCGCGCTGAAGGAGATGATGGGCATCGACGGGTCCGTCGGCGCCGCCGTCGTCGACTACAACAGCGGCATGGCCCTCGGGCAGCTCGGCAGCTCGAAGACCCTCGACCTCCAGATCGCGGCCGCGGGCAACACCGAGGTGGTGCGCGCCAAGCTCCGCACGATGGAGCAGCTCGGCCTCAAGGAGGACATCGAGGACATCCTGATCAGCCTGTCCGCCCAGTACCACATCATCCGGCCGGTGACCGGTCGCAAGGGCAAGGGCCTGTTCCTGTACATGGCGCTCGATCGCGGCCGCGCCAACCTGGCGCTGGCCCGGCACCGCCTGAAGGACATCGAGGAGACCCTCGAAGTCTGACGCCAGTGTGGCGCCGTCCCGGGAGCGGGACGGCGCCACAGGTGTTCACTTGCGCAGGGACAGCTTCCCCGCCGGGCCGACGGTGAGCCGGTCGGTGGCCTCGTCGAGGTCGACGACCACCTCGTCCCCGTCCACGACGTCGCCGGACAGCAGCTCGCGGGCGAGCTCGTCGCCGATCGCCGTCTGTACCAGCCGGCGCAGCGGCCGCGCGCCGTACAGCGGGTCGTAGCCGGTCAGCGCCAGCCACTCGCGGGCCGCGTCGGTCACCGTCAGCGTGAGCTGCCGGTTCGCGAGCCGCCGGGCGAGCGCGTCGACCTGGAGGTCGACGATGCGGGTCAGCTCGTCGGTCGACAGAGCGTCGAACAGGATGACGTCGTCCAGCCGGTTGAGGAACTCCGGCTTGAACGAGGCGCGCACCGCGTTCCACACCGCGTCCCGCTTCGCGCCGTTCTCCAGCGTCGGGTCGACGAGGAACTGCGAGCCGATGTTGGACGTCAGGATCAGGATCGTGTTGCGGAAGTCGACCGTCCGCCCCTGCCCGTCGGTCAGCCGGCCGTCGTCGAGGACCTGGAGCAGGACGTCGAACACCTCCGGGTGGGCCTTCTCCACCTCGTCCAGCAGCACCACCGAGTAGGGGCGGCGCCGGACGGCCTCGGTGAGCTGGCCGCCCTCCTCGTAGCCGACGTACCCGGGCGGGGCGCCGACGAGCCGCGCGACGCTGTGCTTCTCGCCGTACTCGCTCATGTCGATGCGGGTCATCGCCCGCTCGTCGTCGAACAGGAACTCCGCGAGCGCCTTCGCCAGCTCCGTCTTGCCGACGCCGGTCGGGCCGAGGAACAGGAACGAGCCGGTCGGACGGTCCGGATCGGAGATGCCCGCGCGGGCCCGGCGGACCGCGTCCGACACCGTCCGCACCGCGGACCGCTGGCCGATGAGCCGCTTGCCGAGCTCGTCCTCCATCCGCAGCAGCTTCGCCGTCTCGCCTTCGAGGAGCCGCCCCGCGGGGATGCCCGTCCAGGACGCGACCACGTCGGCGACGTCGTCCGGGCCGACCTCCTCCTTGACCATCGCGTCGCGGGTCTCGGCCGCCTCCGACGCCTCGCTGAGCTGCTTCTCCAGCTCGGGGATCTCGCCGTAGGTCAGCCGGGCGGAGGTCTCCAGGTCGCCGTCGCGCTGCGCCCGCTCGGCCTCGCCGCGGAGCTGGTCGATCCGCTCCTTGATCTCACCGACCCGGTTCAGCCCGGCCTTCTCCTGCTCCCAGCGCCCGATCAGCGCGTTCAGCTGCTCCTGCTTGTCGGCGAGGTCGGCGCGCAGCCGCTCCAGCCGCTGCTTGGACGGCTCGTCCGACTCGTTCGCGAGGTTCAGCTCCTCCATCTTGAGCCGGTCCACCGCGCGCTGGAGCTCGTCGATCTCCACCGGCCGCGAGTCGATCTCCATCCGGAGCCGGGACGCGGCCTCGTCCACGAGGTCGATGGCCTTGTCCGGCAGGAACCGGGAGGTGATGTAGCGGTCCGACAGCGTCGCCGCCGCGACCAGCGCCGAGTCGTTGATCTGCACCTTGTGGTGCGCCTCGTACCGGCCCTTCAGCCCGCGCAGGATCGCGATGCTGTCCTCCACGGACGGCTCGCCGACGAACACCTGCTGGAAGCGGCGCTCCAGCGCCGGGTCCTTCTCGATGCGCTCGCGGTACTCGTCCAGCGTCGTCGCGCCGATCATGCGCAGCTCGCCGCGGGCCAGCATCGGCTTCAGCATGTTGCCCGCGTCCATCGCGCCCTCGGCCGCGCCCGCCCCGACGACGGTGTGCAGCTCGTCGATGAACGTGACGATCTGCCCGTTCGACTCCTTGATCTCGTTCAGGACGGCCTTCAGCCGCTCCTCGAACTCGCCGCGGTACTTCGCGCCCGCGACCATCGCGCCGAGGTCCAGCGAGACGAGCCGCTTGCCGCGCAGCGACTCGGGCACGTCGCCCGCGACGATGCGCTGCGCGAGGCCCTCGACGACGGCGGTCTTGCCGACGCCGGGCTCGCCGATCAGCACCGGGTTGTTCTTGGTGCGCCGCGACAGCACCTGCACGACGCGGCGGATCTCGGTGTCGCGCCCGATGACCGGGTCGAGCCGCCCGTCGCGCGCCGCCGACGTCAGGTCGACGCCGTACTTCTCCAGCGACTGGTAGGTGCCCTCCGGGTTCTCGCTGGTGACGCGGGCGTGCCCGCGCACCTTCTCGAACGCGTCCAGCAGCGCCTGCGGCGTCGCGCCGAACTCCTTCAGCAGCCCCGCCGCGGGACCGCCGTCCGCCGCCAGGCCCACCAGCAGGTGCTCGGTCGAGACGTACTCGTCCTCCAGCTGCCGGGCCCGGTTGCCCGCGGTGTTGACGGCCCGCTGGAGCTGCCCGGACAGCCGCGGCGTCGCGACCGTCGAGCCCGCCGCCTTCGGCATCGCCGCGAGCGCCTCCTCGGCGCGCCGCCGGATCGCCTGCCAGTCCGCCCCGACGGCCTCCAGCAGCGGCACCGCCGTGCCCTCCGGAAGGCCGATCAGCGCGACCAGCAGGTGCTGCGGGTCGACCTCGGGATGCCCCTCGGCCGCCGCCCTGCGGACGGCGATCGACACCGCCTCCTGACTCTTCTGCGTCAGCTTGAAGTCCATGTTGTTCCCGTCCCCATGCTCGACCCGCCCGGGGGCAGGCCCCGCGCTCCGGGCGTGTGCGTTCGGCTTCCGCCCGGAGGACGGCCCTCCGGGCGGGCGTGGTTCTCAGTCCCGGTCGCGCTCATGCCAGACCACGACGCTGGTGCGCCTGATCGGCACCAGGTCGGAGCCGGGAGCGCCGGGCGGGTCGCCCTGCCGCCGCTGCTGCGCCAGCCGCGCCGCGACGGCCCGGGTCGACTCCAGTTCGTTGGCGAGCTCCTCCAGCGCGCGGTGCGCCTTGGCGAGCTCCTCCCGGAGCCGCACGTTGTCGCGCTGGAGCTCCAGGATGTGCTTGATGCCCGAGAGGTTGATCCCCTCCTCCTGCGAGAGCCGCTGGATCTCGCGGAGCATCACGATGTCGCGCATCGAGTAGCGGCGGCCGCGCCCCGCCGTCCGGCCGGGCGAGACGAGGCCCATCCGGTCGTACGTCCGCAGCGTCTGCGGATGGAGCCCCGACAGCTGCGCCGCAACGGAGATCACATAGACCGGAGTGTCATCCCCGAACGGGTCTGTGTTCATTGCCTCGCCTCCGCTCGGCGGCGAGCGTTCGCCTTACGCGACGGCTTCCCTCGTCGCGTGCTCGCTCCTTCGTCGCTGCGCGCGCTCCTCAGTCCAGCCGCCGCGCGCCCGCTCGCGTTCATTGCCTCGCCTCCGGGTCACTCCGTCTTCGCCTGTTCGAGGAGCTCGCCGCGGAGGTCGTCGCCGGCGCCGGTCTCGCGGAGGCGCAGGAGGGCCTCGCGGGTCTGGTCGTCGAGCTTCTGCGGCACCTGGACGTCCACCGTCACCAGCAGGTCGCCCTTGGTGCCGTCGCGGCGGGCGGCGCCGCGGCCCTTGACGCGGAACGTGCGGGCGTTCGGGGTGCCCTCCGGCAGGCGCAGCGTCACCGGCTGGCCCTGGAAGGTGGGCACCCTGATCTCGGCGCCGAGCGCCGCCTCCGGGAACGTCACCGGGACGGTCAGCGTCAGGTTGTCGCCGCTGCGGCCGAAGACCTTGTGCGGCAGCACCTTGATGTTCACGTACAGGTCGCCGTGCGGGCCGCCGTTCTCGCCGGGCGCGCCCTTGCCCTTGAGGCGGATCTTCTGGCCGTCGGCGACGCCTGCCGGGATGCGGGCCTGGATCGTCCGGGTGCCGGTGGCGCGGCCGCTGCCGTGGCAGGTCGGGCACGGGTCGTCGACGACGAGCCCGCGGCCGTGGCACTCCCGGCACGGCTCCTGGAACCCGAAGCTGCCGAGGTTGCGGGTCTCGTGCCCGGTGCCCTCGCAGTTCGGGCACACCCGCGGGACGGTGCCGGCCTTCGCGCCGGTGCCCCGGCAGCTCGGGCACGCCGCCTCGCTGGTCAGCTTGATCGGGACGGTCACGCCGTTCATGGCGCGGCCGAACGACAGCGTCACCTCGGTCTCGACGTCGGCGCCGCGGCGTGCCCGCCGCGTCCCGGCCGTCCGGGTGCCGCCGCCCCGGTTGAAGAGGCCGCCGAACAGGTCGCCGATGCGCTCACCGGCGCCGCCCTGCTGGCCGCCCTGCGGCTGTCCGAAGAGGTCGCCCAGGTCGAAGGGGAAGCCGCCGCCCTGCTGGCCGCGGAAACCGCCCGGCATGGACCGCACCGCGTCGTACTCCTTGCGGCGCTTGTCGTCCGAGAGGACGTCGTACGCCTCGGAGACCTCCTTGAAGCGGTCCTCGGCCTCGGCGTCCCCCTTGTTGGCGTCCGGGTGGTACTTGCGCGCCAGCTTCCGGTAGGACTTCTTGATCTCGTCCTGCGTGGCCGTCTTCGAGACACCGAGGACCTTGTAGTAGTCCTTCTCCAGGTAGTCCTTGGTGCTCACGGCGCCCCGCTCTCTGCTATCGCACTTGCGTCAGGTCGTTCGTTCCCCGCGGCGGCCCGTCCCGGCGGGATGCCGGGACGGACCGTCCGGGGGCCGGTCACTCGCCGCCGTCGCCGCTCTCGGCGCCGGCGTTCGGGTCGGGCTCGGCCACCGCGACGCGCGCGGGCCGCAGGACCCGCTCGCCGATGCGGTACCCGGGCTGGAGGACGTCGGCGACGCTCGTCTCCGCCACGTCGGACGAGTACGCGTGCATCAGCGCCTCGTGCACGGTCGGGTCGAAGGGCTCGCCCTTCTCGCCGAACCGCTCCAGTCCGAGCTTGCCGGTGACCGCCTCCAGCGCCTCCCCGACGGACTTGAAGCCGCCGGTCAGCTCGTCGTGGTCACGGGCCCTGCCGATGTCGTCGAGGACGGGGAGCAGCTCCATGAGCACCTGCCCGAGGGCCTGCTCGCGGACCGCGACCCGGTCCCGCTCGACGCGCTTGCGGTAGTTGTCGTACTCCGCCTTCAGCCGCTGGAGGTCGGCCAGGCGCTCGGCCAGCTGGGTCTTGAGCGAGGAGGTCTCCTCGTCCGCGCCCGCCGCGGCGCCCTCCTCCGGGGCCTCCGGGGCGGCGGCGGCCGGCGCCGCCGGCTCGCCGTTCTCCCGGACCTGCCCCGTCGCCGGATCGATGCGCCGCCTGTCGCGGATCACCGGGCCCTCCTGCTCCTCGCCCCCACCGGGAGAGGTCGTCACGAGGCATCACCCTTCGGCTTGTCCTCGTCCACGATCTCGGCGTCGACGACCTCGTCGTCCTGGCCGCCCTGCGCGTCGGCCGTCGGGCCGTGGTCCTCGGCGCCGGGCTGCGCGCCTTCGGGGTTCTGGGCGTACATCGCCGCGCCCATCTTCTGGCTGACCTGCGCGAGCTTCTCGGCGCTGGCCTTGATGGCGTCGACGTCGGTGCCCTCCAGGGCCTTCTTGACCTCGGCGACCGCGTCGCCCACCTCGGTCTTCAGCTCCGCGGGGACCTTCTCGTCGTTCTCCCGCAGGAACTTCTCGGTGGAGTACGCGAGGGTGTCGGCCTGGTTGCGGACCTCGGCCTCCTCCTTGCGCTTGCGGTCCTCCTCGGCGTACTGCTCGGCGTCGCGCATCATCTTCTCGATGTCCTCCTTGGGCAGCGCGCTGCCGCCCGTGATGACCATCGACTGCTCGCGACCGGTGCCCTGGTCCTTCGCGCTGACGTTGACGATGCCGTTGGCGTCGATGTCGAAGGTGACCTCGATCTGCGGGACGCCCCGCGGCGCCGGCGGCAGGCCGGTCAGCTGGAAGGTGCCGAGCTTCTTGTTGTACGCGGCGATCTCGCGCTCGCCCTGGTAGACCTGGATCTCCACGGACGGCTGGTTGTCGTCGGCGGTGGTGAACGTCTCCGACCGCTTGGTCGGGATCGTCGTGTTCCGCTCGATGATCTTGGTGAAGATGCCGCCCTTGGTCTCGATGCCGAGGCTCAGCGGGGTCACGTCCAGCAGCAGGACGTCCTTGACCTCGCCCTTGAGCACGCCGGCCTGGAGGCTGGCGCCGATCGCGACGACCTCGTCGGGGTTGACGCCCTTGTTGGGCTCCTTGCCGCCGGTCAGCTCCTTGACCAGCTCGGACACCGCGGGCATGCGGGTCGAGCCGCCGACCAGGACGACCTGGTCGATCTCGCCGACGGTGATGCCGGCGTCCTTCAGCACCGAGTTGAACGGCGCCTTGGTGCGGTCGAGGAGGTCGGAGGTCATCCGCTGGAACTCGGCGCGGGTGAGCTTCTCGTCCAGGTGCAGCGGGCCCTCCGCCGAGGCGGTGATGTAGGGCAGGTTGATCTGCGTCTCGGACGAGCCGGACAGCTCGATCTTCGCCTTCTCCGCGGCCTCGCGGAGCCGCTGGAGCGCCATCTTGTCCTTGGACAGGTCGACGCCGTTGGCGTTCTTGAACTTCTCGACCAGCCAGTCGACGACCTTGTTGTCCCAGTCGTCGCCGCCGAGGTGGTTGTCGCCGCTCGTGGCCTTCACCTCGACCACGCCGTCGCCCACCTCAAGCAGGGACACGTCGAAGGTGCCGCCGCCGAGGTCGAAGACGAGGATCGTGGCCTCGTTCTCCTTCTCCAGGTGGTAGGCCAGCGCCGCCGAGGTCGGCTCGTTGATGATGCGCAGGACGTTCAGGCCCGCGATCTGGCCGGCCTCCTTGGTGGCCTGCCGCTGGTGGTCGGAGAAGTACGCCGGCACGGTGATGACCGCGTCGGTGACCGTCTCACCGAGGTAGGACTCGGCGTCCCTCTTCAGCTTCTGCAGCACGAACGCGCTGATCTGCTGGGGGGTGAAGTCCTTGCCGTCGATGGTGGTCTTCCAGTCGGTGCCCATCTCGCGCTTGACCGAGCGGATCGTCCGGTCCACGTTGGTCACCGCCTGGCGCTTGGCGACCTCGCCCACCAGGACCTCGCCGTTCTTGGCGAAGGCGACGACGGACGGCGTGGTCCGCGACCCCTCCGCGTTGGCGATGACGGTGGGCTCGCCGCCCTCCAGGATCGCGACGACCGAGTTGGTCGTCCCGAGGTCGATGCCGACCGCACGTGCCATGTCTCTCGTCCTCCGTCGTGTGCGTTTATCTCGTTCCCGGTCGCGCCCCCCAGGGTGTGCGTCCGGACGGGTCCTCTGTTCGCAAGGGTGCCCGGCACGGATCTCGTTGTCAAATGACTTGAGCCGGCCGGACTCAACTTTGCTGATGCTCTTGCTAACAGGACGTCTGAGCCGTCTATTCCGGTTCCCGCCCGCCGCGGAAAATCCGTCCCGCCGGACTCCCGGGGGGAAGGCGATCACCCCCTTCGGACGATCACGAGTGATGCCCGCGACGAAGGGAACTCGATGACGCACAGACCCTGGAGCCGCGCCCTGCTGGGCGCGCTGCTCGCCGGCGGCGCCCTGGCGGTGCCGCCGACCGGTGCCGCCCACGCCGCCCCGGCGGGCGGATCCGGCGGCCTCCCGCCCGGCCGTTCCTGGACGGTCACCCTGCTGACCGGCGACGTCGTCCGGGTGCGGACGGTCCAGGGCCGCGCGCCGATGGTCGCGACGACCCCGGCGCCGGGCCGGGACCATCACCTCTTCCGCACGGTCGTCCGCCCGGACGGGCACGTGCTCGTGACGCCGGTGGACGTCGCGAAGCTCGTCGGGAGGGTCATCGACCCGGAGCTGTTCGACGTGACCGCGCTGATCGGGGAGGGCTACGACGACGCGCGAAGCACGGACCTGCCGCTGATCGTCCAGCGGGAGGGCGGTGTCCGCGCGAAGGCGGCGCTCGGCGGGTCGCTCCGCGAGGGCAGGGTCCTGCCGAGCATCTCCGCCGTCGCCGCCCGCCAGCCCAAGAAGGACGCCGGGCGGCTCGGCTCGGCCCTAGCCGGCATGGGCGGACCGTCCCTGAAGGCGACCGGCGGCATCAAGCACGTCTGGCTGGACGGCAGGGTGAAGGCGTCCACCGGACGGACCGCTCCGGGCCTCGGCGCGGCCGCCGCCGGGGATCTCGACCGCAACCTCGCGCAGATCGGCGCGCCGGCGGCGTGGAAGGCCGGATTCACCGGACGCGGCGCGAAGGTCGCCGTCCTGGACACGGGCGTGGACACCGGGCATCCCGATCTGAAGGGCCGGATCGCCGGCACCGAGAACTTCTCCGACTCCGCCGACACCGCCGACCGCGTCGGGCACGGCACGCACGTCGCCGCGACGATCGCGGGGACGGGCGCGGCGGCGGGCGGCGAGCGCAAGGGCGTGGCCCCGGACGCCGGCCTGCTGGTCGGCAAGGTGCTCGGGGACGACGGCTCGGGCAGCGAATCGCAGGTCATCGCGGGCATGGAGTGGGCCGCGCGGCAGGCCAAGGTCGTCAACATGAGCCTCGGCGGCGGGCCGACCGACGGCACCGACCCGATGTCGCAGGCCCTCGACCGGCTCAGCGACGGGTACGGCGCGCTGTTCGTCGTGGCCGCGGGCAACGACGGCTCCATCGGCTCCGTCGGCGCGCCGGGGACGGCGGACGCCGCGCTCACCGTCGGCGCGGTGGACGGCGCCGACCGGCTCGCCGGGTTCTCCAGCCGCGGCCCGCGCGCCGGGAGGTACGCGGCCAAGCCGGAGATCGTCGCGCCGGGCGTCGACATCGTGGCGGCCCGCGCCGAGGGCACCGCGATGGGCACCCCGCAGGACGCGCTCTACACGGCGGCGTCGGGCACCTCGATGGCAACCCCGCACGTCGCGGGCGCGGCGGCGCTGCTCGCCGCGAGGTACCCGGACCTCGCGCCCGCGCGGCTGAAGGCGGCGCTGACCTCGACGACCGGCCCCGCGTCCGGCGGCGACGCCTGGGAGCGCGGCACGGGACGGCTCGACGCGGCCACCGCCGTGACCGCGCCCGTGACCCCCGCGGAGGGCGTCATCGACCTCGGAACGGCCGCGTACCCGTCCTACGGCAGGCTGACCGCCAAGCTCGCGTGGGACGCGCGCTCGACCGCAACGCACCTGGATCTGAGCGTGCGTGTCACAGACCGGGACGGACGGGAGGCGGCCGGAGTCGCGACCCTGTCCGCGTCCCAGGTGGACGTCCCAGTGGGGGGTGGCGCGTCCGCGATCCTCGACATCGACGCCTCGAAGCTGTCTGGGAAGCCGGGGCTTTACACGGCGGAGGTCACGGCCAAGGGTGGCGGAGCGACCGTCCGGACCTTGGCGACGTTCTACGTTGAGCCGCGCACCCACACCCTCACGCTGGTCGCCAAGCCGCTGCCCGACACCGACCCCGCCGACTTCTCCGGATACGCGGAGATCGTCAACGTGTCCGACATCGCGCTGTACGCCGAATCCGTGGACGTCACCACGGACGGGACGTCCAAGTACCGCGTCCCCGAGGGCCGCTACAGCGTGCTGGGCACGCTCGACGACTTCGGAGGCGACGCGATCCGCTCGGTGGTCGCGGGCACGCCCGAGATTCTCGTCGACCGCGACCTGACGCTGACGATGGACGGCACGTCCGCCAAGCGGGTCAACGGAGGCGTCGAGGGGACGTCCACGACGGCGACCACGGCGAGCGTCTCCGCCGTCCGCGCGCTCAAGCAGGGCCTGTTCTCGGTCGGCATCTACTCCGACGACCCGGCGAGCGCTCCCGCCTACGCGCTGCCGATGGGGAAGGCGCAGACCGGGACGTTCCGCGCCTACGCCGCCCACCGGCTGACCGCGCCCGGGACCGTCTACGACATCATCCACTCCCTCGGCGACTCGATCCCCGCCGACCCGTCCTACGTCGTCGCCGGAGCCGAGAAGGCACGGCTGGCCCGCGTCGACCAGCGCTTTGCCGCCTTCGACGGCGACACCGGCAAGTCCGTCGGTGAGAAGCGCTACGGAACCTCGCCGGAGGGACTCCTCCTCGCGGGGCTGGACGCGTACAGCGAGGTACCGTCCGGCACCACGCGCACCGACTACCACTCGACCGGCAAGGGGATGCTCTGGTCGGACGAGGCGTTCCCGAGGGCCGTCGCGAACGGCCAGTGGGTCGACCAGGCCGGGTTCAGCGAGGTACCGGCCGGTAACCGCACCACGCAGACGTGGGGCCGCCAGCCGCTGCGTCCAGGACCGTACTCCGGCAGCGGAGTCGCCTTGAGCTTCTGCGCCCCGGCCCCGACCGCCCGCACGCGCGGCTCCCTGCGCGTCCAGCTCGTCGACCTCCAGACCCGGCCGGACGGCTTCGACTGCGGCGTGGACGGCATCACCGGACGGCTCGCGCTGTACTCCGGCGGCAAGAAGCTCGGTGAGAAGGCGGCGCCCTACGGGGACTTCACCATCCCGGCCGGTCCGGCGGCGTACCGGCTGACGTACGACAACGACGCGTCCGCGGTGCTGCCGGTGTCGGTCCGCACGTCCACCGCGTGGACGTTCCGCTCCGCGGCGCCGGACGGGCACGCGAGCGCCAACGTCCCGCTGCTGACCGTGGACTACGACCTCGGCCTCGACCTCCGCAACCAGCCGGCGGGCGCGCCCGCGACCTTCACCGTCGCCCGCGTCGCGGGCAGCGGCACGGCGAAGGTCACCGGCTTCCGCCTCTGGACGTCGGTGGACGACGGCGCGACGTGGCGAGCCGTCCGGGCGAAGGCGCTCGGCGGGGGCCGGTTCGGCGCTCCGCTTCCGGCGGCCGTCCAGGGGCAGGCCGTGTCGCTGCGCGTCGCCGCCACCGACGCCGGCGGCAGCGGCGTCGACCAGCGGATCATCCGCGCCTACCGCGTCAGGTGACCGTGCCGCCGGGCCGGGCGGACACGTCCGGACGGACAGGTTCGGAAGGACAGGTTCGGACGGACACCGCCCGGACTCGGCGGGACGCCCGGTAGGAAGGTGCACGGCGGTCCGCGGGCCGCCGGTCGCGCGGCGGCCGGAACGAAGATCGGCTTTTTCGGGCGGGAGGGGAAGGCGGCGCGGGGAGCGGACAACAACGGATAACCGCTGTCACGCCAACCATGTGTCGACCCACGACAGCCTCATCCGAAGGAGCCATCGATGGCCGCTCTTTCTGGGGGACGACCCCCGGTCTCCCGTGCCGCGCCGAGGGAGGTCCTGGCCTCGCCGGGGCCTCGCCCGGCCTCGTCCCCGGCGCCGTTCGGCGCCCCGGGGCGGCGGGACGCGGAGGTCATCGAGCGGTCGTGGCGGGAGCCCGAGCGGTTCGGGGAGATCTTCGACTCCTACTTCGCGGAGATCCACCGGTACGTGGCGCGCCGCGTCGACGCCCAGGTCGCCGACGACCTGGCCGCCGAGACGTTCGCGGTGGCCTTCCGGCGCCGCCGCCACTACGACCTGGCGCGCGGCAACGCGCGGCCGTGGCTGTACGGCATCGCCACGAACCTCGTCGGCCGGCACCGCCGCGACGAGCGCCGCAAGCTGCGCGCGCTCCAGCGCGTCGGCGCCGACGACCGGGCGGGCGGCCACGAGGACGCCGTCGCCGCCCGGGTCGCCGCGGAGGGGATCCGGGGACCGCTGGCCAAGGCGATCGCCGCGCTGCCCGCCGGGCAGCGCGACGTGCTGCTGCTCGTCGTCCTGGCCGACCTCGGCTACGACGAGGTCGCGGCGGCCCTGAACATCCCGTTCGGGACCGTCTCTTCCCGGCTCAACAGGGCTCGCAGAAAACTGCGCAGGGCGCTGGGCGGGACCAATCCGCTGCTGGACCAGGAGGGAACCACCCGATGAACGAGCTGACGTCCGTCCGCGAGCTGTACGGCGACCCGCCGCCGCCGACGGACCGGACCGTGGCCGCCGCCCGCGTCCGCATGACCCAGCCCCCGCCCCGCCGCCGCCCGCAGGTCCGCTTCAGCCGGTGGTCCAGGGTCGGGCTCGGGCTGGTGGCCGCCGGCGCCGCCGCCGCGGTCGCCGTCGCCGCCGCCGGATCCGGGACGTCCGGCCCCGCCGGGCCCTCGACGTCGGTCGACCTGGACCGGAGGGCCGTGCTGGAGGCGGCGGCCAAGGCCGAGGCCCTGCCGACGGGACGGTACTGGTACTCCGACGAGATCTCGGGGCAGTCGTACATCGTCCGGTCGAGGACCGGCGAGTACGCGATCACCGGCGCGCACAGCGAGATGTACCACTGGATCGGCGCCGAGGTGGGGACGGGGGAGGGCTACGCCAGCCGCGACCTGCCCGCGAAACCGCTGACGGCGGAGGACGAGGCCGCGTGGCGGCGCGCCGGGTCGCCGTCGTCCTTCCGCGTCTGGTCGAACGACCACTACTACACCTACCGGCGGACGGCCACGCCCTGGACGAAGGACAAGCCCGACGCCTCGGGCGGCGGCCGGTTCTTCCTGGTCGGGGGGCGGAAGATGACCACCGAGGAGGTCCGCCGCCTGCCGTCCGACCCGGCCACGCTCGCCCGGATGTTCTTCGGGCCGCCGCCCGAGAAGAAGGGGCTCACCGGCAAGGGCCGGAAGGCCGAGCAGCTCCGGGCCGCCGCGGTCTCGCCGCCGAGGTGGCCGTTCCGCGTCGTCGCCGCGCTCCTGCGGACGGCGCCGCTCGAACCGAAGGTGCGGGCCGGGCTGATGCGCGCCCTCGCGGCCCAGCCGGAGGTGCGGGCCCTCGGCAAGGCCACCGACCCGCTCGGCCGGACGGGTGTCGCGCTCGCCGTGGACGACATGTCGCCCACCGGGCGCGACGGCGAGTTCGGTGCGCCGAAGGAGGAGCAGGGCACGTTCAGCACCCGCTCGGAGCTGATCTTCGATCAGGCGACCGGGAAGCTGCTCGCCGAGCAGACCGTGCTGACCGCGCCGGGCGGCCCGTACCGTAACCGCAAGCCGGGCTTCGTCGTCTACTACTCGCTCATCCGGGACCTCGGCTGGACGGACGCCAAGCCCAAGCCCCCGGTCGAGCTGCCCTTCTAGAACCGCCCGGAACGTCCGGAACCGGTGGGAAACGGCTACCGCCGAGGTCGCTGTGGCTGGAGGTGTGGGATCGCTTTCCCGGGGCAGTAGTGACCCGCCTGTCCCTCCCGGACGGCCCCGTCAAGAGGCCCCTCGCCCCTCGCGGGCGGGGGGCCTCCGCGCTTCGAGACCGTCCAGGACGCAGCCGAGGCCGAACGCGAAGCGGCCCTCCAGCACGTCGCCCGTCTCCTTGGCCCAGACCTCCTCGATGTGGGCGGCGAGCTGCGGGCGGTCGGCGCGGATCCCGGCGAGGTAGGGGCCGAGCGCACCGATCCAGTCGGCCGCGCTCGCCCCGGTCTGGTTGACCTGCCAGCTCGCCTCGCTCCCGGCCGCGCCGATCACGTAGTCGACGACGAGGGACCAGGCGTACTCCAGGTCGAACCCGGTGAAGCCGCCGGCGCCGAACGCGACGAGCACCTCGTCCAGCACGCGGGTGGAGTTCGGGCCGAGCATCGGGCGGCTGCCGAACAGCGTGACCGTCCACGGATGCCGGTGGATCATCGCGCGGAGGCTGCGCGCGTACCCGGCCGCCGCCGCGCGCCAGCCGCCGTCCGCCGGGTCGGGGACGGCGACCTCGGCCATGACGCGGTCCATGGCGAGCTCCAGCAGCTCGTCCTTGTTCGCCACGTGCCAGTAGACGGAGGTGGCGCCGGAGTTGAGCCGGGTGCCGAGCCGCCGCATGCTCAGCCCGTCCAGGCCCTCGGCGTCGAGCAGCGCGAGCGCGGCGTCGACGATCTGGTCCCGGGTGAGCGTCGGCTGGTCGCGCCGCGCCCGGGCGGGCCTCGTCCACACCGAGGACGGCGCCGCCGCCTTCTTCGCGGTCATCCAAGCCTCCTGCCCCGCGGATTCTCGTACATGGTACCGGCACTTGAACGGTGTGCGAGTTGACTCGTACAGTGTGCGGGACAGCTCGTACACCGTTCGAGAAAGGTGCCCCCCATGTCCGACGGCCCGCCGCTCGCACCGCATCCGCGCCGCTGGCAGATCCTCGGCGTCCTCTGCCTCAGCCTCTTCGTGGTCGTGGTCGACAACACGGTCCTCAACGTGGCGATCCCGTCGCTGCTCAGGGACCTGGACGCCACCACGTCCGACGTGCAGTGGATGATCGACGCCTACTCGCTCGTCTTCGCCGGCCTGCTCATCGCGGCGGGCGGCCTCGGCGACCGGCACGGCCGCCGCCGCGCCATGCTCGCCGGCTTCGCGCTGTTCGGCGCGGGCTCGCTGCTCGCCGCCCTCGCCGCGGGCCCCGGCCAGATCGTCGCCATGCGCGCGCTCATGGGCGCCGGCGGCGCGCTCCTCATGCCGGGCACCCTGGCGATCATGGCCGAGGTGTTCGCCCCGGACGAGCGCGCCAAGGCGTTCGGGATCTGGGGCGCCACGTCCATGGTCGGCATCGCCGCGGGACCGACGCTGGGCGGCCTCCTGCTGGAGCACTTCTGGTGGGGCTCGGTCTTCCTCGTCAACGTGCCGGTCACGGTGGTCGCCGTGATCGGGCTGCTGGTCCTCGTCCCGGAGACGCGCGGACCCCGCCGCCGGACGGACGTGCCGGGCGCCGTCCTGTCCACGCTCGGCATGTCCGCGCTGGTCTGGGCGGTCATCTCCGGGCCCGAGCACGGCTGGACCGGGCTCCGCACCCTCGGCGGCCTCACCGTCGCCGTGGCGGCGCTCGCCGCGTTCGCCGCGTGGCAGCACCGCAGTCCCAGGCCGATGCTCGACCTCGCGCTGCTCCGCCGGCGCGGCTTCTCCGGCGCGGCGACCGTCATCGCGCTGTTCGGCTTCGCGCTCGCCGGGACGCTGTTCGCGCTCACCCAGATGTTCCAGCTCGTCCTCGGCTACGGGCCGCTGAAGGCGGGGCTCGCGCTGCTGCCCGTGGCCGTCTCCGCGGGGATCGGCAACGGCCTCGGCGCCGCGCTGGAGGCGCGGATCGGCGGCGGCCGCGCCATCGCCGCCGGATTCGCCATCGCGGCGGCCGGGTTCGCCGCCCTCGGCCTCGTCGGCCCGGGGGACGGCTTCCCGGCCATCGTCATCGGGCTCGTCCCGCTCGGATTCGGCGCGGGCCTCGGCGCCCCCGCCGCCTACAGCACGCTGATGGCCGCCGTCCCCCGCGAGGAGGCGGGCGTCGGCTCGGCCGTGAACGACGCGGGCCAGGAACTCGGCAGCGCCCTCGGCGTCGCCGTGCTCGGCAGCCTCATCTCCGCCGCGTACGCCCGAGCGCTCCCGGGCGGCGTCCCCGATCCGGCCCGCCACTCCCTCGGGGAGGCCCTGGCCGTGGGCGATCCCGGTCTCGCGCACGCCGCCCGCGACGCGTTCGTCCACGCGCTGTCGATCGGCTCGTTCACCGCCGGGGGCGTGATGCTGGCCGCCGCCGTCTTCGCGGCGCTGGTCCTCCGTGACCGCCGTCCCGCGCCCGGCACCCCCGTCCCGGACGGATCACGCCTTACCGCTTGATCGTGAAAGCGTTCCGGGGCAGCGGCGGAGTAGGGATGTGACGACCATTTCCCCGGAGGTACTCCATGCCGGACCCACAGCGAGGGGCCGCCGAGTGACCGCCCCACCCGATGTGGACGCGGCGGACCGCGTGCGCGACGACGACCGAGACGACGCCGCGCTGGTCGCCGCGTCCGTGCGCGACGCCGACCGCTTCACTGCCGTCTACGACCGGCACTTCGCCGGCGTCCACCGCTACGTCGCCGGACGGCTCGGACCGCAGGCGGCCGACGACGTCGTCGCGGAGACCTTCCTCTCCGCGTTCCGGCGCCGGGCCTCGTTCGACCCCGCGAAGGGCCAGGTGCGGCCCTGGCTGTTCGGGATCGCGACGAACCTCGTCGCGCAGCACCGCCGCGCCGAGACGCGCCGGTACCGGGCGCTGGCCCGCGTCGCGCCGGCCCCGGACGACGGCGGCCACGAGGACCGCGTCGCCGCCACGGTGACCGCCGAGCGGATGCAGCCGCGGCTCGCGAGCGCGCTCGCCGCGCTGTCCCGCAAGGACCGCGACGTCGTGCTGCTCGTGGCGCTCGCCCAGCTCACCCACGAGGAGGTCGCCGCCGTCCTCGGCATCCCGTACGGCACCGTCGGCTCCCGTCTCAGCCGGGCGCGCCGCAAGCTGCGCGCCGCCCTCTCCCAGGAAGGACACTGACCATGGACGAGCTCCAGATGATCGCCACGATGCTGGACGAGCCGCCGGCTCCCGAGTCGGAGGCGGCCGGCCGCCGCGCGCTGACCGAGGGGATCCGGAACCCGCGCCGGCCGCGCCGCGCGCCGGCCCGGCTGCGCTGGCCGGTGCTCGGGGGACTGGGCCTGGGCGCGGTCGCGGCGAGCGTCGCGGGCGCGGTGCTGCTGTCGTCCGGCACCGCCCCCCGAGCCCCCGGCGCGCCCCAGGCGGAGCCGATGTCGGCCCGGACGGTCCTGCTGTCCGCCGCCGGGAAGGCCGAGTCGGCACCGGCCTCGGGCAAGTACTGGCACGTCAAGACGGTCTTCGCCATCCCCACCAAGGTCGGGCCGAAGAAGAACCCGTACTGGATGGACTCCCAGCGGGTGGACGAGACCTGGGCCACGCGCGACGGGCGGTCCTGGACCGGGTTCCGCGAGGTGGGCGCGCGTCCCCACACGCCCGCGGACGCGTCCGCCTGGAAGCGCGACGGCTCCCCCACCAAGTGGAACCTCGGCCGGGCCGACACCACGCGGGGCGAGACGCTCGTCCTCAGCGTCGCCCCGAAACAGGGCGGGCTCATCGCCGCGAAGGGCGGGGACACGTTCTCGGTGTGCGAGCGCGCCCTCACCTTCAAGCAGGTGCAGGCCCTGCCGGCCGAGCCGGGAGCCCTCAAGGACCGGCTGGCCCAGTACCTGCGCACTTCGCCCGACGGTGCCCCCCAGAATGTCAGTGACGGCCTCGGGCAGTGCCTCGTCGGACTCCTGGCGGACGTCCCGGCGCCGCCCAAGGTGCGCGGCGCCGCCTACCGGGCACTGGCGGCGCTCCCCGCCGTGAAGGCCGCCGGGCGGACCACCGACGACCGCGGCCGTAAGGGCGTCGCGCTCGTGGTCACCGGCACCGGCCGGGCCCCGGTCGTCCGCCTCGTCGTCGATCCCGCGACGTCGCTGGTGCTGTCCAGGTCGGTCGAGCAGACCGGGAAGCTGGCGGCGATCAAGCAGAAGTCCGTCAAGACCACCTTCCTGGAGGCCGGCTGGACGGACGCCGGACCGCACGTCCCGTCCGTCCCGTAAGGCGGTCGGTGCGGACGCGACCGCCCCGGCCCGAAGCGGAGCCGGGGCGGTCGCGCGAGCGCGCACCGTCAGAGCAGGTCGGACGGGCTCGTCCCGGGTTCCGTGAGGGGGAGGCCGAGGGCGGCGCGCTCGGTCAGCCAGCCGCTCGGACGGTACCGGGGGTCGCCGGTGGCCTCGTGGAGGCCGCGCAGCACGTCCAGGACGAGCCGCCCGCCGACCTGGTCGCCCCACTCCAGCGGCCCGCGCGGGTAGCCGAGGCCGAGCCGCACCCCCGTGTCGATGTCGGCGGGCCGTGCGAGCCGCTGCTCGGCGATCCCGCAGGCGACGTTGACGATCGAGGCGAGCAGCCGCTGCGCCACGGACGCGTGCGCGTCCCGGACCACGCTCACGGACCGTCCGGTCGCGGCCAGGGTCGCGAGGGCGGCGCGGCCCGCCTCCTTGTCCACGCCCGGGTGCACGGCGAGGACGAGCCGGGTGAAGAACCCGCCGAGCGGATCGATGCCGAAGGTGCGGTCGGCGGGCAGCCCTTCGGCCGCGGCGAGGTCGACGACACTCCGCCCGTAGGGGGCCACAAGACAGATCGCCTCGCCGGACGGTCCGTCCCCCGACTCGACCTCCACATCCGCCTCTGTGAGCAGTGCCCCCAGCTGTTCCCGGACCCCCGCCTCCTGGTCGTGAACCCACACCGGACGAGGCGCGACGTCCGGAGCGGTGATCTCCGGGGGCTCCTGCTTGGCGCCGTCCACGTACGTGTAGAAGCCCTCACCCGTCTTACGGCCGAGCAGGCCCGCCTCCATCCGCGCCCGCGCGAGCCGGGACGGACGGAACCGCGGCTCGGTGTAGAAACCCGTCCAGATCGACTCCATCACCGGGTGCGACACGTCCAGCCCGGTCAGGTCGAGCAGCTCGCACGGCCCCATCTTCAACCCGAGGACGTCCCGCGCGATCCGGTCGACGTCCACGGGCTCGGCGACGCCTTCGGACAGGATCTGGAGCGCCTCCGTGACCAGCCCCCGTCCGGCGTGGTTGACGAGGAAGCCGGGGGCGTCCGGGGCGAGCACGGGCTCGTGGCCGAGGCGCCGCACGAGGTCCGCCAGCGCGTCCGGGATCCAGCCCGCCGTCCGCGCGCCCGGGATCACCTCGACCACCCGCATCAGCGGCACCGGGTTGAAGAAGTGCAGGCCCGCCAGCCGGGACGGGTCGGCCAGCCCCGCGCCGATCGCCGTCACCGGCAGCGAGCTCGTGTTGGTCGCGAGCACCGTGTGCTCCGGGACGACCTTCTCCAGCGCCGCGAACAGCTCGCGCTTCACCCCGAGGTCCTCCTGGACGGCCTCGATCACGAGGTCGCAGTCCTGGAACGGGGTCAGCGGCTCGCCGACCACCCGGAGCCGCTCCTTCGCCGCGGCGGCGTCCGCCAGCGACATCCGCCCCTTCCCGGTCAGCCTGTCGAACATCGCGCCGACGTGCTCGACCGCGCTCAGCACGGCCTCCAGCCGGATGTCGGCCAGCTCGACGGTCAGCCCGCCCGCCGCGGCGAGCTGCGCGATCCCGCGCCCCATCGCCCCGCTGCCGATCACCCGGACCGTCGCCACCCGCTCGGCCCACCGCTCCATCGCCGCCTCCTCGGTCGCCTGCCGTCCCGTGCATTCAATACTCCGCGGAGCGGAAGGGCGGCGGCGGCCCGCCCGCCCGCCGCGTCGTACGCTGCGAAGTGCCCCCTGCGTCCCCACCCGAGGAGCGACCATGCGCGACGTGGTGATCTGCGAGCCGCTGCGGACCCCCATCGGCCGGTTCGGCGGCATGTTCAAGGACGTCTCGCCGGTCGAGCTCGCCGCGACCGTCATCAGGGCCCTCGTGGAGCGCACCGGCCTGCCCGGCGACGCGATCGACGAGGTGATCCTCGGGAACTGCAACCCGAACGCCGACGCCCCCGCCATCGGCCGCGTCGCCGCGCTGGACGCCGGACTCCCCGTCGAGGTCGGCGGCAGCCAGGTGGACCGGCGCTGCGGCTCGGGCCTCCAGGCCGTCCTGGACGCCGCCATGCAGATCCAGACCGGCGTCAGCGACCTGGTCATCGCGGGCGGCACGGAGAGCATGAGCCGCGCGCCGTTCTACACGACCGAGGCGCGCTGGGGGATCCGCGGCCCCGGCCTCGAACTGAAGGACGCGCTCGCCCAGGGCCGCGTCACCGCCGGCGGCGTCAACCACCCCGTCCCCGGCGGGATGCTGGAGACCGCCGAGAACCTGCGCCGCGAGTACGGCATCCCCCGCGAGGAGCAGGACGAGGTCGCCGTCCGCTCGCATCGGCGGGCCGTCGCCGCGCAGCGCTCCGGGGCGTTCGCGGAGGAGATCGTCCCCGTGACCGTCCGGGGCCGCAAGGGCGACACCGTCTTCGACACCGACGAGCACCCGCGCCCCGACACGTCCCTGGAGGGGCTCGCGAAGCTCCGTCCCGTCCTCGGCAAAAGCGACGACCAGGCCACCGTCACCGCGGGCAACGCCAGCGGCCAGAACGACGCCGCCGCCGCGTGCGTCGTGACCACCCCCGAGCGCGCCGCCGAGCTGGGACTGCGCCCCCTCGTCCGCCTCGTGTCGTGGGGACGCGCCGGCGTGCCGCCGCGGACGATGGGCATCGGTCCCGTCCCGGCGACCGCGAAGGCCCTCGACGCCGCCGGGCTGACCCTCGCCGACATGGACCTGATCGAGCTGAACGAGGCGTTCGCCGCGCAGGTCCTCGCCGTCACCCGCGAGTGGGGCCTCAAGGACGCCGACTGGGACCGCGTCAACGTCAACGGCTCCGGCATCTCCCTCGGCCACCCGGTCGGCGCGACCGGCGCGCGGATCCTCGCCACCCTCGCCCGCGAGATGGGACGCCGCGAGGCCCGCTACGGCCTGGAGACGATGTGCATCGGCGGCGGCCAAGGCCTCGCCGCCATCTTCGAACGCGTCGCCTGACCCTCCCGCGGCGGCGCTCGACCGCGACTGCCCGGCGGTGCCCGGACGTCCGCGACGGGCGCCGCCGGGAGACGTCAGAACATCCCGCGATGCCGTCCCCGATAACGCGGCGGCCGCCGCCGCTCCACCGCGACCACGGTGACGACCGCCGTCAGCATCGCTCCGCCGAACGACACGACGGAGACGACCCCGATCACCGCGCCACCTCCGGCCCGGTGGTGAGCAGCGCCCGGACCACCATCGCCGCGTCCGCGACCCGTTCCGCTTCGGCGACGGGCTGCCGCCACGACGTGAAGAACCACGCCCGCCCGCCGTCGTCCTCCCGCTCCCGGACGCTGACGACATCCGCCGGATGCGGCCCGCAGCACCCGGCGCCCTGCGGGTTCACGACGCGCAGCCCGTCCTCCGTCATGGACGCGTGCAACCCGTACACCCGCAGAACAACCCCCAGCGCCTCCAGCCGGGCCCTACAGTCGGGACTCATGGATCTGGCCTCTCTCGAAGGTCGGCTCCAAGGCCCCGGCACGGTGGTGACGCACCGTGCCGGGGCCGTTCTGAAGGCTCCACGCTAGGGCAAGTGTCTTGGGGTGTCTTGGGATTCTGCAAGATTCTTGGCAGTACCTGAGGGTGCTTAAAGTGTCACCATGACCGAGTTGGACGGGATCGAGCCGCTGTACGAGCAGATCGCGGACATCCTCACGGCGCGGATCAGCGACGGGACGTATCCCCTGCGGTCGCGCATCCCGTCCGTCGTGTCCATCGCCGAGGAGTTCGAGGTCGGCAAGTCCACGGCGGAGGCGGCGATGCGGCTGCTTCGCGAGCGCGGTCTCACGCGCGCCACGCACGGACGAGGCACGTTCGTGATCGCTAAGCCGTCCGACACCTGACGTCCGATGGAAGTGGGCGGCTTTTCGGGCACCTGACACGGTGGGCGGGCGCGTTCATAATGATCGCGTGCTCGCCCTCCGGTACGGCTACGCCGTGACGCCCGTGCCCGCCGCGCAGGTGGCGCCCTGGGCCGCCGCCGACCTCCCGTCGTCCCGCTGGATGCCCATTCCGCCGGCGCTCCTGTTCGCCGCCGTCCCGCCGGCGCTCGCGCTCGTCGTGCTCGGCTGGGCCTGGGCCGTGGGCGGCGCTGGAGGCAGCGCCTTCCTCGCCATCGTCGCGTACGTGGGACCGGTGGCCCTGCTCATCTGCGTCTTCATCCTCTTGGGGTCGGCGCTGGCGAACCAGCGGCTCGTCCGCCAGATGCGGGAGCTGATCGAGCGGGAGCCGTGGCAGGCGTGGCCGTGCCGGGTCGAGCGCACGGGCGAGGAGGGCCAGGCGCGCCGCGTCGATGTCCGCGTGTCGCTGCTGGCCCCCGACCACAGCGTGGCCGCGCGGCACGACGCCCGGTTCCGGCCCGAGACGTGGCGGGCCATGACGGACGGCTACGGCGTCCTGCTGTTCGCCGGGGACGTGCGGTTCAACGGCGTCATCGCCGACCCGCGGACCCGGACCGCCCACCTGACCCACCCCGTCACCAAGGAGGAGGCGGGCGGGGATCGCGGCAACTCGGTCATCGAGGACGAGCTGACCCGCCAGGCGATCGGCTGGATGTTCTCGCAGTGAGCGGCCTCGGCTCGCGGTGGCCGAGGGTCAGGGGGCCGGCGGGGTCCAGGACGGGTCGCGGCCGGTGAGGGCGATCATGCGGTCGAGCGGCGTGGCGTCGTCCGGGACGGTGACGGTGGGGCCGAACAGGCCCGGGGTCCCGGCGCCGTCGTTCTCCCGCACCGCGGGTTCGACGAAGGCCAGGCAGGCCGCTATCTCGTCCGGGTCGCAGGCGTAGGGCTGCCCGATGGCCCGCGCGACGTCCCAGCCGTGGACGACGACCTCGTTCAGCGCGACCCTGCCCGCGACCTCGCCGGGCAGCTGGACGCCGCCGGCCTCGGTCATGCCCGTCCAGGCGTCCGGGGACCGCCAGGCGGCCCCGAGCGCGTCGAGCCGCTCCGGGACGCGGGCGCGCCAGTCGGGTTCCAGCCGGGAGGCGTCGCCGGACGGGCCGGTCGAGCCCATGCCGTCCGGCCATTTCTTGGACGCCGCCCACGTGAACGCCTGCGCCAGCCCGTTGACGTGGTCGATGAGGTCGCCGAGCGTGTAGTTCTCGCAGGGGGTGGGGGCGCCGAGGTCGGAGTCGCGCACGCGGGCGAGCAGCGCGCCGAGCCGGCGGGTGGCGGGGGCGAGGTCGGGATTCGTGGCCATGGTGCTCCTTCGCCGTTCGGAAAGGGTCCTCGCCGTTGCAGACTCGTTGATCGCCCGATACTCATCGGTGCCATGAATCACCGAGGTTGGGGAATGACGCGACCTGCGCGTGTGACCGCATAAGCTACTGCCGAGTAGTATTCGGGACCCGGATGAAGTGCAGTCCGTCGCGAGCCCTACGCTGACTGCCATCGCCCGTACCCCAGGAGGACGGAACAGTGTTCTGGATCACGTTGGTCATCGGGCTCGCCGGAACGGCGGTCGCCTTGGCGCTCGCCGGACGGCGGGTGATGTTCCTCTACACGATCGCCAAGAGCGGCCAACCCGACCCCGAGCGGGTGCTCCAGGTCAAGCGCGACAAGAAGGGCGACGTCGAGGGCCAGGTGACCGAGGTCCTCGGCCAGCGCAAGCTGCTGAAGTGGTCGGTCGCCGGCGCGGCGCACGCGGCCGTCATGTGGGCGTTCTTCCTGCTGATCACCGTCTACCTTGAGGCGGCCGTCGCGCTGCTGTTCGGGCTGGACAAGCACATCCCCGGGCTCCAGACCTGGGGTCCGATCGGCTTCGTCCAGGACACCATCGCGCTCGCCTGCGCCATCGGCCTCGCGACCTTCACCGCGATCCGCGTGAAGAACTCGCCCAAGCGCATCGGCCGCAAGTCCCGGTTCAAGGGCTCGCACCTGTCCGGCGCCTGGATCACGCTCTTCATGATCTTCAACGTGATCTGGACGATGTTCTTCTTCCGGGGCGTCGAGTGGGCCAACGGCAACCTCGCCTACGGCAAGGGCGCCTACTTCTCCTACGCGGTCGGCCACCTGTTCGACGGGCTGAGCCACCACACGCTGGACGTGCTTGAGTCCATCGGCCTGCTGCTCCACATCGCGGTCGCGCTGATCTTCCTGGTCTTCGTCGTCCACTCCAAGCACCTGCACATCTTCCTGGCCCCGCTGAACGTCATGTTCAAGCGCCGCCCGGACGGCCTCGGCCCGGCCCAGCCGATGATGTCGGGCGGCAAGCCGCTCGACTTCGAGGAGGCCGACCCCGACGAGGACGTGTTCGGCCGCGGCAAGATCGAGGACTTCACCTGGAAGGGCTTCCTCGACATGGCGACCTGCACCGAGTGCGGTCGCTGCCAGTCGCAGTGCCCCGCCTGGAACACCGGCAAGCCGCTGTCGCCGAAGATGGTCATCCTGGAGCTGCGCGACCACGCCCTGGCGAAGGCGCCCTACTTCACCGCGTCCGAAGAGGCCCGCGAGAAGTTCACCGACGAGCAGAAGCTCGCCATGCAGGTGGACAAGGAGCTCGTCGCCGAGGACGGCGTCATCCACCCGGACGTCCTGTGGTCCTGCACCAACTGCGGCGCCTGCGTCGAGCAGTGCCCGGTCGACATCGAGCACATCGACCACATCCTGGACATGCGCCGCTTCCAGGTCATGATCGAGTCCTCGTTCCCGTCCGAGGCCGGCGTCATGCTGAAGAACCTGGAGAACAAGGGCAACCCGTGGGGCATGTCCGAGATGAAGCGCCTCGAATGGATCGAGGAGCTGGACTTCGAGGTCGAGGTCGTCGACGACAAGCTGCCCGAGGACACCGAGTACCTGTTCTGGGTCGGCTGCGCCGGCGCCCTGGAGGACCGCGCCAAGAAGACCACCAAGGCCGTCGCCGAGCTGCTGCACATCGCGGGCGTCAAGTTCGCCGTGCTCGGCCCGATGGAGGCCTGCACCGGTGACCCGGCCCGCCGCCTGGGCATGGAGTTCGTCTTCCAGATGCTCGGCCAGCAGAACGTCGAGACGCTGAACGACGCGGGCGCCAAGAAGATCGTCGCGACGTGCCCGCACTGCTTCAACACCCTGGCCAACGAGTACCCGCAGATCGGCGGGAACTACGAGGTCGTCCACCACACCCAGCTGCTCGCGCACCTGGTCGAGGAGGGCAGGCTCACCCCGGTCGCGCCGATCGAGGAGAACATCACCTACCACGACCCCTGCTTCCTCGGCCGCCACAACAAGGTCTACAAGCAGCCGCGCGACATCATGGCTACCGTCCCCGGCGTCAAGACGCAGGAGATGCACCGCCACAAGGACCGCGGCTTCTGCTGCGGCGCCGGCGGCGCGCGGATGTGGATGGAAGAGCGCATCGGCAAGCGCATCAACACCGAGCGCGTCGACGAGGCGCTGGAGACCAACCCCGACACCGTCTCCACCGCCTGCCCGTTCTGCCTGGTCATGCTGGGCGACGCCATCAACGAGAAGAAGAACTCGGGCGACGCCAAGGAGTCCCTGGAGGTCGTGGACGTCTCCCAGCTCCTGATCCGCTCGATCAAGGGCGAGGGCAGCGCACCGGCGAAGGAGCCGGTCGCCGCCGAGTAGTCCCGGCCTGCGCACGGCCCCGGTCCCAGGAAGGGACCGGGGCCGTTCGCGTCCGGCGGTCAAGCGATCCAGGCCCGATCATGGCGCGTGCGGGGGCTTGCCGTCCGACCGGCCTGGTAGGACCGGGGGATGGCCGTGCTCGTGTCCGTCATCGCGTTCCTGACGACGCTGGCCGGCGGCCTCGCCGCGATGCGGGTGCGCGACCACCGGCACCTCGTCCTCGGCCTCGCCGGCGGCCTCATGCTCGGCGTCGTCGCGTTCGACCTGATCCCCGAGTCGCTGGAGATGTCCGGCCGCGGATCGTTCGGCGTCCCCCTCCCCATGATCGGGTTCGCGTGCGGCTTCGTCCTGCTGCACGTCGTCGAGCAGGCGGTCGCGATCCACCGCGCGCACGAGGGGGAGTACGCGCCGCACGTCCACGCCCACGGCCCCGGCGCCGGCGCGCCCATCGCCGCCCCCGCCGGACGCGTCGGCGTCCTCGCCGCCTGCGCCCTCATCGGGCACAGCCTGGTCGACGGCCTCAGCATCGGCCTCGGCTTCCAGTCCGGGACGGGCGTCGGCGCCTTCGTCGCGCTGGCCGTCATCACCCACGACTTCGCGGACGGCTTCAACACCTTCACCGCCGCGTCCCTGGACGGCGGCGACCGGCGCCGCTCCGCCCTGCTGCTCCTCCTCGCCGACGCCGCCGCCCCCATCGCCGGCGCCGCGCTGACGCTGCTCGTCACCGTCCCGGAGTCCGTCCTCGGGCCCTACCTGGGCCTCTTCGCGGGCGTCCTGCTCTACCTCGCCGCCGCCGAGATCCTCCCCGAGGCCCACAGCGTCCATCCGCGCGTCATGACGCTCTGCGCCACTGGCCTCGGGCTGGTCGCGGTCGGCCTCAGCGTCGCCTACGCGGGATAGGCGAAGGGCCGCCCGGTGACATACCGGACGGCCCTTCGGAACGTTCCCAAATCAGCCCGTCATCGACTGCGCGAACGTCGGGTTCGCCTTCAGCCACTCGGCGACCGCCTGGTCCGGCTGGCCCTTGTACTTGTTCTCGATCAGGTCCTCCAGCGACCCGAGCTGCTTGTCGTCCATCCGGAACTTCTTCAGCCAGCCCGCCACCTCGGGCTGGTCCTTGGAGAAGTCCTTGCGGGCGACGGTGTTGATGCCGTCCGGCTGCCCCATCGCGCCCTTCGGGTCCTGGAGGTCCCGGATGGGGAACTTGGTGTACGCCCAGTGCGGGCGCCACAGCGTCACCACGATGTCCTTCTTGGCGTCGGTCGCCTTCTTCAGCTCCGTCAGCATGGCCGCCGTGGACGACGTCGTCACCGCGTACTCGTCCTTGAGCCCGTACGCCGGGAGCATCTTCTCCTGCGACACCCGGTACAGGCCCGAGCTCTTCTCGATACCGACGATCTTGCCGCCGTACGCGCCGCCCTTGCCCTTGAGATCGGCGATCGACTGGAGCGGCGAGTAGGTCGGCACCGCGATCGTCAGCGGCGCCTTGTCGTACCAGACGCCGACCTTCTCCAGCTTCTTGCCGTACTGCTTCCAGTAGTCCTCGTGGGTCCCCGGCAGCCAGGAGTCGATGAAGAGGTCCACGTCCCCCTTGGCCATGCCCGTGTACAGCGGTCCGGTGTCGAGGTTCTTGACGTCGACCTGGTAGCCCTTGTCGGTGAGGAGCTTCTTCCAGAGCGCCGTCGCGGCCTCCCCTTCGGCCCACCCGGAGACCACGCCGATGGTGAGCTTCTTCCCGTCCTTCTTGGAATCGGAATTGCACCCCGCCGCGCTCAGCCCGAGCGCCAGCGTCACCGCCGCGACCGTCAGACCTTTGAACCTGAACCGCATACCCGTCCTTTCGTCGACCTACAGGGAAATGAAGAGATCAAGACTTGCCGGCCGTGGCGCGCGACATCTGCGTGCGGTCGCCCAGCGCCCCGGTGATCCGGTCGAGGAAGATGGCCAGGACGACGACCGCGAGGCCGCCCTCGAAGCCCTTCGCGACGTCCACCCGGTTGATGCCCTCCAGCACCTCGCCGCCGAGCCCGCCCGCGCCGACCATGCCCGCGATCACCACCATCGACAGCGACAGCATGATCAGCTGGTTGACGCCCGCCATGATCGACGGCATGGCGAGGGGGATCTGGATCCGCGTCAGGATCCGGTTCGGCGGCGTCCCGAACGCCTCGCCCGCCTCGACCATCTCCGGGTCCACGCCGCGGATGCCGAGCTCGGTCAGCCGCACCCCCGGCGGCAGCGAGAAGATCACCGTCGCGACCACGCCCGGCACCACGCCGATGCTGAAGAAGAAGATCGCCGGAATCAGGTAGACGAACGCCGGCATCGTCTGCATCAGGTCCAGCACCGGCCGCACGACCCGGCTGACCGCCTCGTTCCGCGCCGCCGCGATGCCCACCGGAATCGAGATGGCCACCGACACGACCGCCGACACGATCACCAGCGCCAGCGAGTCCATCGCCGGCTCCCACAGCTCCATGCTCTCGATCAATCCGAACCCGAGCAGCGTGAACAGCCCCAGCTTCCAGCCCCGCAGGAACAGCGCCAGCACCGCCAGCACCACCGTCAGCGCCAGCGGCGGGAGGAACGTCAGCACGTCCGTCAGCCCCTCGACGGTCGACTCGATCACCGAGCCGATCCCGTCGAACAGCCACCCGAGATTGTCCGTGCACCAGGTCACGAGGCTGTCGAACCACTCGCCCACCGGCACCCGGGGCAGCACGTCACTCACCGGTGCCCTCCTTCACCAACGCCGGCTCCGGCGCGCCCGCGCCCTCGTCCAGCACCTCGTCCACATGCGTGTTGATCGCCCCGAGCGCCGCCAGCAGCGTCACCCGCGGGATGACGCCGAGCAGCGTCCCGTCCGCGTCCGCCACCGGCACCGGCAGATCGCTCTCCGCGCACCGCGCGAACAGCTCCGCCACCGGCGTGTCCGCCGCCACCGGGTCCAGGTCTCCGGGGTCGAGCAGCCCGTCCAGGGTCTGCACACCGTCCGCCACCGCGTCCGCGATCACCTCGGCCGTCACCTTGCCCACGAGCCTCCGGTCCCGCCCCACCACGAACGCCGCGGACGTCTGGTGCTCCCGCATCGTCCGCAGCGCCGTCCGCGGCCCCGTGTTCGCCGGCACCGTGACCAGCGGCTTCTCCATCACCGAACGAGCCGTCAGCACCCTGGTACGGTCCACGTCCGCGACGAACTGGGCGACGTAATCGTTCGCCGGATCGGTCAGGATCTCCTCCGCCGTCCCGATCTGGACGATCCGCCCCTCGCGCATCACCGCGATCCGGTCACCGATCCGCATGGCCTCATTGAGGTCATGAGTGATGAACACGATGGTCTTCCCGAATCGCCCCTGAAGGTCCAGCAGCAGATCCTGCACCTCCCGCCGGATCAGCGGGTCCAGGGCGCTGAACGCCTCGTCCATCAAAATGATGTCGGTGCCCGCCGCAAGCGCCCTCGCAAGCCCCACCCGCTGCTGCATGCCGCCCGACAACTGCCCGGGCAGCCTGTCCTCCCAGCCCTCCAGCCCGACCAGCCGCAAGAACTCCCGGGCCTTACCCTCACGTTCCTCTTTCGGGACCCCGCGGACCTCCAGCCCGTACGCCGCGTTCGCCAGCACTGACCGATGCGGGAACAGCGCGAAGTGCTGGAACACCATGCTGACCTTGTTCTGCCGCAGCGCCCGCAGCGCCTTCGGCGACAGCTTCGCGACGTCCTGCCCGTCGATCAGAACAGTCCCCGAGGTGGCCTCCAGCAGGCCGTTCAGCATCCGGATCAGTGTCGACTTGCCCGACCCGGACAGCCCCATGACCACGAAGATCTCGCCCTGCTCGACCTCGAACGTGGCGTCTACGACGGCGGGCATGACACCGAGCGCCCGGACCTCCTCCAGATCCGCACCCGCCCCCAGCCTCCGCTGGGCCTCCGCCGCCTTCCGGCCGAAGAGCTTCGTGACGCTTTCCGCGCGCAGTATGGACACGATCTCCTTTCGCGTTCCCACGCCGAGCGCGGAAACCGTTCGTCTCCGGGACGGCGCCCGAGACGCGACTCACGCGAAAAGAGATGTCAACCGGACGCCACAGTGATGCGTCGATCGAAACTACCCGTCCAGCGAGAAAGTTTCATCTTTCGGTGATCTCGCTCACACCTTCGTCCGGTGGAAGTTCAGGTACGACCGCGACGGCGTCGGCCCCCGCTGGTCCTGGTACCGCGACCCGTACTTCTCCGACCCGTACGGATACTCCGCCGGCGAACTCGTCCTGAACAGGCACATCTGCCCGATCTTCATGCCCGGCCACAGCTTGATCGGCAGCGTCGCCACGTTCGACAGCTCCAGCGTCACGTGCCCGCCGAACCCCGGATCGATCCACCCCGCCGTCGAGTGCGTCAGCAGTCCCAGCCGCCCGAGCGAGCTCTTCCCCTCCAACCGCGCCGCCAGATCGTCCGGCAGCGCGAACACCTCGTACGTGGACGCCAGCACGAACTCCCCGGGATGCAGCACGAACGCCTCCTCGGCGTCCACCTCCACCAGCCGCGTCAGATCGCTCTGCTCCTCCGCGGGGTCGATGTGCGGGTACTTGTGGTTCTCGAACACCCGGAAGTACCGGTCCAGCCGCACGTCCACACTGGACGGCTGGACCATCGCCGGGTCGTACGGGTCGATCTTGACCCGCCCGGACTCGAGCTCGAACCTGATGTCGCGATCGGAGAGCAGCACGTCGCAAAGCTACCGGCCTGCCGCCCCCGCCCGCTCCCCGCCACACCCCCTCGCACTTTCCGGTACGATGTCCGAGCGGCGGTTCACCCCACCGCCTCACGCGGGTGTAGTTCAATGGTAGAACTTCAGCTTCCCAAGCTGACAGCGCGGGTTCGATTCCCGTCACCCGCTCCATAACGAAGGCCCAGGTCAGGAACATGCTTCCCGAGCCTGGGCCTTGATCGTTTTTGGTCGTCTTCACCGCTGGGCCATTAGCGGGCCATTAAGCCACCGGCACCAGCGCCCCGCCCGCTCCACCGTCCTCGTCGTCGTCCTGGCCCTGCTCTGCCTGAACCAGGGCATCGAGGCCATCGGCAATGGCGCGGTCGCCCTTGGCCGACTTGTGCTGGTAGCGCAGCGCGGCCCGCATGTCACCTCGTGACCCGCCTCGTGTGGGCTTCAGTCGAGCGCCATCCGGGGTAGCACGGCGCGAATCTCGCGGCCCTTCTGATGCTTGACACCGCTCCCACAGAGATGATCTTGGATGGATGTGGACGCGCGGGACGTCGCGGTGCTGGTCGGGGACCCGTGGGGACTTCTCTGGAAGGTCCTGATCTTGCTACGGACCAGAAGGTCAGCGTGCTACTGGGCCTCGCCGTCCTCCGGCCGATCTGGGCGCGAGGCGGGCCGAGGTCTGTAGGCTTTAGGTGCGGGAGAGGAGGGCTTGTGATGACCGCGCAACCGCAGGACTACCCAGCAGACGGTATGCCCCTGCCGGGGAAGGGTCTTCGTGCTATCCGGTCTGCTCTCGTGGTGGCGCAGGACCGCGACGCGTTCGACGCCGGTCTCAAGGCCGTGCTCGACGAGGTGCGCGTCAGCCTGGATCTGGGTGTCCTGAACGACTTCGTGCACATGTGGTGGCTCGCGGCCTGTGACTCTGCCAAGGATCCCGAAGGCCGGCGGCGGATGCATGCGATGGCCGAGCGCATCCAGGCAGGAGAGCCGGTTCCCCGGGGGCGGTCTGTGCGCGAGATCCTCGCCGAGCGTGAGGCCCGAGGGTAGTTGTATCGGCTCATCCTGACGCCGGAGGTCGAGGAGCAGGTCTCTGCCCTTCCGGATGAGGCTCTCGGTCCCTTCGCCGAGCTGATCACTCTATTGGAGGTCTCTCCGTGGAGTGGTCGGCCGTTCGGCAGGTCCAACCCCCGAGGCAACATGCTCACGCTCGCCTTCGGAGACGGCGGCCTTGCCGTCTACTTCGTCCTGGAGGAGCAGCGGGAGACGTGCCTGATCCGCGTTACGTGGCTCTGATTCATCGCCCCGACGCCGCTGGACGTCGGTGATGAGGCAGGTCGGTGGTTCTGCTGTACAGCACGGAAGTACAGCAACAGCCCCACATAACGGCTTACGCGACCTGCCAGCGGCACACGTCACTACGTGGGTGAGACTGCGATGGGCTGAGTGTACCGGTGGTCCGCATCGAGGTGGCATCGATTGGCCGCGCTCGCAGAGCGAGAGCGGCTGACGCGCCGCAGGTCAGTGGACCCGCTGCGTGCCATTAGCGTGCCATTAAGAGCGGCGATCGGGGGTCGATCACGGTTACTTGCGGAACGTCCGAACGCCAGGTCAGGCGCTGTGACAGGCAAGATCGCGATGGTTCCCAAGCTGACAGCGCGGGTTCGATTCCCGTCACCCGCTCCACACAGAAGGCCCGGGGCAGAGACATGATCTCCGGGCTTCTACGGTCGCCGTGCAATGAGCGTGCGATTAGCCTCACCGCCACCGGGGCCCGCCCACGCTGGCCTGACCCTCGGTGAGCGCAGACCAGCGGGATCGCACCGGTCAGCGGTCGTGGCGAAGCCCCAAGTAGGTGCGCCGAAGGTACCCTGGCTAAGGCACCAGCACCCGACGATCTGACCGGAGGCACCAGGAGCCATGCCTGCGATGACCCTCCCCTTGCCGTCCGGTGACACCTGGACTCGGGCAGACTACGAGGCGCTTCCCGAAGACCTCCCTGTACGTGTGAGCCTCATCCACGGAGAACTCGTCGTCGGCCCACGGCCCCGCCCGATCCACCAGCGCATCGCGCGGCGCTTGGCGACCTCTCTCGAAGAGGCGGCCACCGACGCTTGGCAGGTGGACACGGACGTGGACGTGCTGCTGGACGAGGACGAGACAGAGCCGGTCGAGATCGCTCCCGACATCGTCGTCTACTCGGCCGAGCACGACCCCTACGAACGTCCGATCCATGCCGAGTCGGTCACCCTCGTCGCCGAGGTGGTGTCACCATCCACCAAGCGCAAGGACCGACGCATGCAACCGGCCCTGTACGCAGCGGCCGGTATCCGGCACTACTGGCGAGTCGAGACCGACCAGACCGCGCCGGCGTTCGCGATCTATACCTACGAACTCGACGACGCCACAGGCTTGTATATCGCGACCGGCGTCCACCACGACCGCATCTCCGCGACTCTGCCTTTCTCTCTCGACATCGACCTCAAGGCCGTCCGCGGACGCTGACGTCGCAGAACGAGAGGCAGACCGCCTACTGGTGGCCCAGGGTTCCCAAGCTGACAGCGCGGGTTCGATTCCCGTCACCCGCTCCGAGCATGAAGGCCCAGGTCAGCGAGTCACGCTCCAGCCTGGGCCTTTCGCTATCACCGGCCGCCGTGCCCGTTACGTGCCCGATCCCGAGGCGCCCGGCTTCTTCTTGCCCTTCCCCTTCTTCCCCTTCGCCTTCTTGAGCTCGCGCTTGGCCATCTTGCCGAGCGTCAAGGGGCGGCGGCGCTCAGGCCGCTGCGCGGCCCCGCGCCGGGCCGTCCGGAGCGTGCGGCGTGGACGCCGGTCACCGGACGGCCGCGCCGGACCGCGCATCGTGCCGCCGCTGCCCCGTCCGCCAGTCGCCGGCGGTCACGGGGTCCGCGCCGCCGCCCAGTCGCGGGCCACCACGTGGCCGAGGTCTTCTTTGCCTCCGGCGGGGGCACGCCGACTCCGGGAAGCAGAGGCCGCGCCCGCTGCGGTCGTCGTGGAGTGAGGGAGGAAGCTCAGGCAGGTGGGTGGTGCTGCTATAGCGTCAATGTCAACATGGCGCCATGGCGTCTCTACGAACACACCCATGAGCCGAAGGCCGCCAAGTCGTGTACGGGCAATCCGGTACACCAAGCATGCAAAGCCACCGTCACGCGTCCCCGAAGGCGTGCCTGCGAAGGTGCTACGGCAGATTGAGCACGCCTCACGGACGGGCGCTTGTCCATCGGTCCAGGAGATGGGCACTGCGCTCTCTGCGTTGGCATGGTTCCTTGGCCAGCAAGGCCGAACGTTGACATTGGACCCGGATACAACTTGCCCATGTCATGATCCCCGAGACGCGTTGGACACTCTTCACATGATCACGCGGGCGCTCCCCAGTCCAGCCAGACGGCAGGTTGAGGCGGTCATGTCTCCGCTCGTTGAGCAGTTCCGCGAACGGACCTTGCCGGATCCGCTCGCTACAGAAGATCAGCCTTGGTGGTGGCGGCGCATTACCGACCGCTAGACCACTGTGCGCGCACGCTGTGCGGCGGAAGCCGTGCCCGTTGGAGCGGACAACCACGGGCACGTGCGGTCGCTCACGGGGTTGGGCACGCAAGGGCAGCTCAGCGGCCTTGCTGGTGATCGTTGATCCAGGAAAGTGACTTCCCGAGCTGACAGCACGGGTTCGATTCCCGTCACCCGCTCCGAGCATGAAGGCCCAGGCCAGGGACATGATCCCCAGACCTGGGCCTTAGTTGTTCCGGTCACACTCACGCTACCGGGCAATTAGCGGGCACTTAAGCCACCGGCACGAGTGCCCCCGCTCCTCTGTCGTCGTCCTCGTCGTCCGGTGCCTGTCGCTCTGCCTGGACGAGCGCGTCTAGGCCGTCTGCGATCACCCGGTCCGCCCGGGTGGCGCCGCGTTCGTGCACTCGCTGATCAGGCTCGGTGTGGTCGACGAGTACCGGCTGTGGGTGCAGCCCGCCGCCACCGGCAAAGGCGCGCCGCTGTTCCCCGAGATGGACCAGCCCCTGAATCTGCGCCTGGCGTACCTGTCCGGGACGCTCGGACTGGTGTATGGGCCAGTCGGGGAATTAGCCTTCTGCGCTTCGCGTGTGGTCTCTTGTCTATGATCGGTGAATGCCCCTTGGTCATATTGGAGTGAACGTCCGGGACCTCGCGCAAGCCAAGGCGTACTACGACGAGTTCATGCCCCTGGTCGGCTTCGAGAGCTTCTTCGCCACTGATGAGGAGTTCTCCTACCGTCCTGTGGACGGCAAGCCCGGCACGTACCTGTTCTTCTATCCCGCGCTGGAGGACGCCGACTACTCACGGCATCGTCCTGGCCTTCAACACCTGGCTTTCATGGTGAAGACCCGTCCGGAGGTGGATCGTCTGCATGAGTGGGCGGTCGAGCGAGGCGCGAACGTGCTGTACGAGCCGCAGGAGTTCCCTCAGTACCATCCCACCTACTACGCCACGTTCTGGGAAGGGTTTGACGGCGTCACTCTGGAGGTCGTCTGCCACCGGTAAGCCGCTTCACGCCTCGGCGAGTGACAGGCTGTTGCCGTCTGGGTCCAGCACGACCACGTGGCGAACGCCGTTGCTGTAGGTCTCCACTGGTTCGTGGGCGATGCCGTGCGCGGCGAGGCGGGCGAGGATGTCGTCGAGGTCGGTCACACCGAACGTGACCATGGCGCCGCCTATCCGTGTGGTTCGCATCTCCCGGTCGTCGATGACGATCCACGCGTTCTCGCCGACCTGCCATAGGTGCTCTTCGCCGATGACCTCGTCGGCGGGACGTCCGAAGAACGCCTCGTACCACTCCGATGCGCTGGTCCGGTCGCTTACGCACATGACGCTGTACAAGTCCACTTGGCTGCTCCTCGCGGGTTAGAGGACGGCTTGGAGTTTGTGCGTGAAGCGGTGCATGTTCGGGTCCAGTGAAGTGATCGGGGTGGTGAGGATTTCGGAGGGGCTCATCCATTCGATGCCTGCGAACTCGCGGTCGTCGAATGTGGTCACGCTCGTCGAGGGGTGCGCCAGGTACCAGAGCGAGACGTCGGTGTGCCGGCCTGCTCCACGTGTTTGCGTCCAGGTGACGAAGAAGGGGCACTCGGCGGAGTTCGGAACGACCTCCACGCCTAGTTCCTCGTGGGTCTCGCGCGTCACTGTGCGCCAGGGTTCTTCGCTCGGCTCGACGTGTCCGCCCGGTGGGAGACGCAGGCCGGCGAGCCGGTGATCGACCATCAGGATGCGCCCGTGCTCGATCAGGATGGCGTAGCTCACCAGGTGGATCGGAGGGACGTCGGGTTTGCGCGTGCGATACAAGGGAGCCCCGCTGGTGATCCACTCCGTGGCCTGCCGACGATGCTGCTCCTCTGTCGCGTCCCACGGTTCCAGGTCGTTCAGGAGGTGGAGGAGGTGACTTCGCTCGCGCGCGTCCTGGTCTGGCATCTCCGCATCATGCCGGATCCCGGGCGGCGCACTCCATCGGCTGATCGTCCGAGTGATCCCCGGGGCGGTGGGGCGCGTCCAATCAGGTGGGGGTTTCGACATGCTGGGACGAGCGTGGAGGCGCCGCCGACCGCGGAAGAGCGCCCCGGTGGCGGTGGGGGCGAGTACGCGGATTCCGCTTCTCCCGCCCTCCGCGGTCGGTTTGAGTCCGCCCATGGCCCGTGCCCAGCACCGGCGGCGGCGATCCTGATGGTCGGTCTGTTCCTGCTGAGCTGGGTGCTGTATCTGCGTCTGAACCTTGACGCCATGGTCGACACGGTACGGCTGGCCACCGCGCCGGAGTACACCGCGACCGTGGAGCCGCCTCGCCCGGGCGGCGACCTGCCGGTCCTCCACTGGACCGGTGCAGAGGGGGTCGAGCGTTATGGGCGCCCGGACGCGTCAGACGGTTACCGGCCCGGCGAGAAGGTACGCGTGGTGGAGTACTCAGCGGCCACCTGCTGGACGTGGGAGAGCGATGAGGACCAGCTGGACGATGTGTCCGGGATGATCCTGTTCCTGTTCGTCCTGCCCGCCGCCGCGATCACCCGGTACCTCGTTCACCGGCGTCGGCACTGGCTTGCCGTCCTCCGGGCGGCGCGGGCGGGCCTAACCGCGGGCCAGGTCGTCGCGCTCTACGAGTTCGGTCGCCGCAAGGTCGTGACGGTCGATCTAGGGACTCGTCGGGTGTACGTACCGCTCTTGAACGGCCAGTTCGTCAACGCCCTGACATCGTTGGACGGGCTCCAGGTCCAGCGACTTCCGGACAAGCGCTTCATCGCGTTCCGCGTCGCCGGCACGGATCGCGTGGTGTGGCCCAGCGGGCGCTATCGGAGGCGCATGGTGCCCGTGGCCGACGTCGTGGCCCGCCTTGCGTGGGTCGGCGGTCCGCCGCTGCTCACCCTCGCCGTGCATCTGTTCACGGCGCCGCTCTCGCCGTGCTGAGGCCGCTCTCTTCGCTCACCGGACGGCGCGAAAGGCGGCGCCCCGGGTGGGGGCGCCGCCTTTTCGGGTTAGTGCACCTTGAGCCAGCGGCCTACGGCGGAAGTGTAGAAGAGGTTGTTCTTGATGACTCCGACGCCGGCCTGGACGCGGAACGTCGTCTTGTTCCAGTTGTCGATTTCCCCGGCGATGCGAAGGGTCTTGTTGTAGCCCTTGGTGTTCACATAGCAGTAGTCGCGGACGTCGACGTCCGGGCCCTTGAGGTAGTAGCAGAAGCCGGCGGCCTTGCCGTCCTTCCTGGTGTCCTTGACCTTGGTGACCAGGTAGACGAAGCCCGGTCCGTCGCCGTAGCGGGCCCAGTACCAGTGGCCCCAGACCGTCGCGCCCTTGACCGCCGGCGCCTTGAAGGAGTGGATGTAGCCGATCCGGTGGAACTTCCCGGTGTCCTTCGCGGAGACGGCCGGCCCGCCGAACCCGTCGGTGGAACGGGTGATCGGGTGCGGGGCCGGGGTGGTGGCGGCGCCGGCGGCCGGTGCGGCGACGCCGACCGTCGCAGCCAGCGCGGCGATACCGAGGCCGGCCGTGACGAATTTGCGCATGGGTGTCCCTTGGGGGTGATGGAGCGGGGGGAAAGAGAGGTGAACTCTATCAGATGTCGATCTTCGTGCAAGCGGATAAAGGGCGTCCGGATCTGGTCGTCGCATTGTGAGTCCGGGCCTTATCGGAAAGTAACCGAGTGACGCCGGAATTGTGTTGGCGTTCGCGTTTCCGTGTCAGGTGAGGACCACGGGGCCGGACGGGCAGGACAGGGTGGCGGTCAGGCCCGGACGGGCCGCGGCCGTCACGTCCAGGTGGGCGCCGACGGCGTCCAGGCCGCTCCGGATGACGTCGGGTTCCGGGTGGGTGCCGGTGAGGGCGGTCAGCGGGACGGTCGGGAGGCCCTGCGCGGTCGGGTGCGCGGTGGTGCCCCAGTCGATGAGGAAGGGGACGAGGCCGGATCGGGCGTAGGCGAGGCGCCAGCTCAGGAGGTCGCCGGCGGGGGTGCGGCGCGACATGTCCTCGACGTCGCCGGGGTCGTAGCCGTGGCGGCGGGCCCGTGCCACGCGGTCGCGGATGTCGGCGGCCCGGATCGCCCAGGTGACGAGTTCGGCCGCGGTGAGGGTGTCGATCCGGAACGGGCGCGGGGCGGCCGGTTCGGGCTGGTCGCCGTCGGGTCCGACGATCTCCAGGTAGCGGCGTCCGCCGAGGCCGAGCAGGTAGTTGCGGGTGCCGAGGCCGGGGTGGCGGCCGCCTTCGACCGGTCGCGCGCCGGTGAGCCGGTGGACCCGGTCGAGCGTCGCCGGCAGGTCGGGGGTGGCGTAGACGAGGTGGTCCAGGGCTTCGTCGATGACGGGCATGAAGATCATTGTCGCTCAGGGACGGGCGGCGGGGGCCGTGGGCGGGCGTCCGGAAGCGGCGGTCAGGGCGTGAGGCGCTCCTCGGTCCGGATGAGCAGGTCGAGGATCTCCTCGTCGTCCGTCCGCTCGAAGGCGTCGCGGACGGCCTCCGCGGCGTCTCCTCCGGTGAGCCAGGCGACCACCTGTTCATACGCTACGCCTGTGTCGTCCCAGAACGCGTTGAGCAGCCTGGGGCGGCCGCGTCGCCAGGTCAGCTCGTCGGTGGTGAACGCGTGCAGGTGGCGGATCGCGGTCGTGGAGTCGAGGCGTCCCCATGCGGAGAGGCGGGGTGCCAGGTCGGCGGCGGCGCCGCCGAGCGCGCAGAGCGCCGTCCCGGCGGACGGGCGGGACGGGAAGCGCGCCAGCGTCCGCGACCAGAACGCGTCGAGGAACGCGGTGACCGCGTCGCGCTGCGGCCAGTCCCGCCAGCCGGCCTGGGCGAGCTTCAGGCAGATCGGCTCGGCGTCGAGGTCGTCGGCGGCGGCGAGTTCGAGGAGCCGGGGCGCGAAGTAGCGCAGGTCGTCGGGGCCGCCCCAGGTGTTCAGTGCCTTGGCCGCGTACCTGCCGAGGTCGTCGGGCGTGAGGTCGCGCAGGGGGCGGTCGAGCAGCGGGCGGTCCTCGCCGGGCGCGACGCAGCAGGGGCACCCGTCGAGTGAGGAGGGGCGGGTCACGTCCGCGAACGCCGCGTACAGGTCGTCGAGCACGTCAGGCGCTCCGGGTGCGGAGGGTGCTGATGGTGATCTTCCGCTTCGGCTTGCCGTCGTCCTGGCCGTCCACTCCGGCGCGGGCGACCTGGTCGACGATGTCCATGCCGCCTGTCACCCGTCCGAAGACCGTGTAGGACGGCGAGAGGGTGGGCGCGTCGTCGTAGAGGATGAAGAACTGGCTCCCGTTGCTGTCCGCTGTGCCCGCGTTCGCCATGGCGACGACGCCTCGGGCGTACCGGGGGCCGAGATTCTCGCTGCCGAACCGGTAGGACGGGCCTCCCGTCCCTGTTCCGGACGGGTCGCCGCACTGGAGGACCTTCAGTTCGGTGGTGGTCGTGAGGCGATGGCAGGACGTGCCGTCGTAGTACTTCCGGTTCGCGAGGTAGACCATCGAGTTCACCGTGCAGGGCGCCTTGGACGCGTCGAGTTCCAGCACCATCCTTCCCAGGTTCGTCTGGACCGTCGCCGTCACCAGGCCCCGTGCCTGCGGGTTCGGGGAGGGTGTCCCCACGTCCTTGACGACGGCCTTGTCGGCCGTCGCCGGGAGGTAGGTGCACCGGCTGGCCGCCTGGGAGGCGGAGGTCGTCGTCGAGGACTGCGGCCTGCCGCCCTTGTCGTCGTCTCCGTTGAGGAGGACGGCGGCGGTCGTCCCGGCCACGGCGAGCAGCGCGACGGCGGCCACGGCTCCGATCACGAGCAGGCGGCTGTTCTTCTTCGGCGCGCCGGGGCCGGGCACCGTCGTTCCTGGCGCCGGAGGGAAGGTCGCGTAGGGGTAGGGAGGGCCCGGTCGCGCGAACGGCGGTGGGGCGAACCCCGCCGGAACCGGCGGCGGGAAGGCTCCGCCGCGGCCGGTCAGGGTCGCCGCCGCCGAGGTGCCCTCCGCGAGCAGGTTCTCCCGGCGGTCGGTGCCGAGCAGCCGCTTCAGGACGTCCAGGGCCGTGGGACGTCGCGCGGGGTCCTTCGCTAGGCAGGACGCGACCAGGTCGCGGAGCGGGCCGTCGAGGCGCCCGAGCTCGGGAGGGGCGTGCAGGATGCGGTGCATGATCGCCGGGATCGAGTCCTGGCCGAACGGCGGCGTGCCGTTGGCGGCGTAGGCCATGGTGCAGGCCCAGGCGAACAGGTCCAGCGGCGGGCCGCCGGTCGTCCCCGCGATCTGTTCCGGAGCCATGTAGGCGGGCGTCCCGACCGCGCCGGTGAGGCTCGCGGAGGTGGCCTCCAGCGAGCGGGCGATGCCGAAGTCGATGACCTTCGGGCCGTCCGGGCCCAGCAGGACGTTCGCCGGCTTGAGGTCGCGGTGCACGACGCCCGCCTCGTGGATCGCGGCCAGCGCCGTCGCGGTGCCGATGGCGAGCCGGGTCAGCTCCGCGGCGGGGAAGGGGCCGCACTCGGCGACCGACTGGCGCAGCGACGGCCCGTCGATGTACTCGCTGACGATGTAGGGGGAGTCGCCGTCCGCCTTCGCGGTGATGATGCGCGCCGTGCAGAAGGGGGCGACCTGCCCGGCCGTCGCCAGTTCCCGCTCGAACAGGGTGCGGGCCCGCTCGTCGCCGTCGATCTCGGCGTGCAGCACCTTGACCGCGACGCGCTCCCCCGTTCCGGACGTGCCGAGGTACACGACGCCTTGGGAGCCCTCGCCGAGCCGGGCGGTGAGCCGGAACCCGCCGATCTCGCGGGGATCGTTCGGGCGCAGCGGACGGGGCTCGGGCATAGGGGGACCTCCACCGGGACGGGGCGACAGCAGGCTATCCGCGTCGCCCGGTCCGGTGGCGGGTGGTGTGATCAGGGGCCGGACAGGACGCGGAAGCCCGCCTCCACGGGGACGCGGGCGCCGGTCACCGCGTGGAAGGCGCCGGCGGCGAAGGCGGCGATGACCGCGGCGACGTCCTCGGGCTCGACCATGCGGCCGAGGATGGAGCGGTCGGCCAGGACGGCTTCGAGCTCGGGTGTCCTGGTGGCGGGCGAGGTCTCCGTGCGGACGGGGCCCGGGGAGACGACGTTGACCGCGATGCCGCGCGGGCCCGCCTCCAGGGCGACGTGGCGGGCGAAGGCGTCCAGGGCGGCCTTGGCGGACGCGTGGGCGATGGCGCCGGAACGGGTCAGCTCGGCGCTGAGGCTGGACACGTAGACGATCCGGCCGCGGTCGGGCATCGTCGCGAGGACGGCCCGGGTGATGTGGAAGACGGCGGCGAGCTCGCCGTCCACCTTGCCGATGAACGTCTCCCAGGACATCTCGGCCAGCGGGGCGAACGGCGGTGCGATGTTGGCGTTGCAGACAAGGGCCTGGATCGGGCCGAAGGCGGCGGTGACGTCCGTGACCAGGTCCGTGACCTCGGACGGGTCGCGGACGTCGGCGCGGAACGCGCGGGCCGTTCCGCCGGCCGTCTCGATCTCCTTGACGACGGCCTCCGCCGAGTCCCGGTCGCGGTGGTAGTTGACGGCCACATGGAGGCCGAGGCGGGCCAGCTCTCGCGCGGTGGCGGCACCGATCCCGCGTCCGGCGCCCGTGATGAGTGCGGTGTCCATGCGCTGGACGGTAGGCCGCCGGGCTTACGAAACGGAAGTACGTACCTTTCGGTAAGCTGCTAACCCCACGGTAGTTGGCGAGGTGAGGCGCGTGAGCGACGACGTCTTCCGGCGGGACTGCCCCGCGCGGGTGGTGCTCGACCACGTGAGCGGGCGGTGGGGCGTGCTCGTCCTGACCGCGCTCGGCGGCGGCGATCTCCGCTTCTTCGAGCTCCGGGAGCGGATCGAGGGCATCAGCGAGAAGATGCTCTCCCAGACGCTGCGCACGCTCGTCCGGGACGGGCTGGTCGTGCGGACGGTGGAGCCGTCCGTCCCGCCGAAGGTGTCGTACGGGCTGACCGGGCTCGGCCGCGGCATCGGGGAGCCGCTGCGGGCCCTGACCGGCTGGATCAAGGAGCACGCGCCAGAGATCGTCGGCGCGCAGCTGGCCTACGACGAGGCGGCGATGAGGTCGCGGAACCAGGCGTAGGACCGCTTCGGCGTGCGCCGCTGCGTCGCGTAGTCGACGTGGACGAGGCCGAACCGCGGGTGGTAGCCCTCGGCCCACTCGAAGTTGTCGAGCAGCGACCAGGCGAAGTAGCCGCGGACGTCGGCGCCCTCGTCGACGGCGGTGCGGGTCGCGGCGATGTGCGCGTCCAGGAAGGCGATGCGGGCCGCGTCGTCGATCGTCCCGCCGGGGCCGGGCTCGTCGGGGAACGAGCAGCCGTTCTCGGTGATGTAGATCGGCGGGAGCGCGGACCGGTAGCGCTCGCCGAGCGTGCGGAGCAGGGACAGCAGGCCGTCCGGGACGATGGGCCAGCCCATGCCCGTCCGCGGGAACTCCATGATGTCGACCATGTCGAAGGGGAGCGGACCTCCCGCGGGCGGTGCGGTGACCCGCGTCGGCTGGTAGTAGTTCACGCCGAGGAAGTCGATGGGCGCCGAGATGACCGCGAGGTCCTCCGGGCGGACGAACGAGGCGAAGTCCGGTCCGCCGTGCCCGGAGACGTGCTCGGCGATGTCCGGGTAGCGGCCGAGCAGGACGGGATCGGTGAAGAGCCGGTTCATGAGGGTGTCGAACGCGTCCGCGGCACGCAGGTCGCCGGGGCTGGACGCGTCCGCGGCCCAGGCGGGCGAGTAGTGGTTGGTCAGCCCGATCTCGCGGGCGCCGCGCCCGCGCAGCGCGGTGACGGCGAGGCCGTGGCCGAGGAGCTGGTGGTGCGCGGTCGGCAGGGCGCCGAGCATGAGCGTCCGGCCGGGCGCGTAGACGCCGAACGCGTAGCCGTACGCCATCACGACGACGGGCTCGTTCAGCGTGATCCACATGCCGACGCGGTCGGCGAGGCGCTCGGCGGCGAGGTAGGCGAACTCGGCGAACCGGTAGGCGGTGTCGCGGTCCATCCAGCCGCCCCGGTCCTCCAGCGGCTGGGGGAGGTCCCAGTGGTAGAGGGTGGCGGCGGGCATGATGCCGTTCGCGAGGAGGGCGTCCACGAGGCGGTCGTAGAAGTCGAGGCCCTTCGCGTTGGCGGGCCCGCCGCCGGACGGCTGGACGCGGGGCCACGCGATCGAGAACCGGTAGGCGTCGACGCCGAGACCGGCCAGCAGCGCGACGTCCTCGGGCCACCGGTGGTAGTGGTCGCAGGCGACGTCGCCGGTGTGGCCGTCGCGGACGCGGCCGGGCGTGTGGGCGAAGGTGTCCCAGGTCGAGGGGCCGCGGCCGTCCTCGGCGACGGCGCCCTCGATCTGGTACGCGGCGGTGGCGACGCCCCACCGGAAGCCGTCCGGGAACCCCATCGGCGCCCCTCCCCAGGATGCGAATGTTTTTCGGATTTTAGGGGCGCGGCGGGTCGCGGCGGAAGAGTGGGGTGTCCCCGCGGCGCGGATCGTCCCGGCGGGCATGCCGGCGGGCGCGCCGCTCGGGTGACAATGGTGCGGTGACCGACATCCGGACCCCGCTCCGCCGCCGTCCCGCCCAGCGCCGCAGCGCCGAACGCGTCCAGCGGATGCTCGACGCGTGCGCGGAGATCCTCGACGAGGACGGCTACGAGGGCCTCACCACCACGCGGATCGCCCAGCGCGCCGAGGTCGCGATCGGCTCGGTCTACCAGTTCTTCCCCGACAAGCGCGCGGTCGCGCAGGCGCTCGCGCTGCGCAACCTGGAGGTCTTCGGCGCGCGCATCTCCCGGACGCTCGCCGACGGCACCTTCGCCGACTGGTCCGACACGGTCGGCGCGATCATCGGCATCTTCGTGGAGATGCACCGGACCGTCCCCGGCTTCCGCGTGCTGCGCTTCGGCGACGTCGCCGACGTCAACCTGCTCGACTCCGACGCCGACAACAACGCGGTCGTCGCCGACCGGCTCCGCCGGATGATCGTCGAGACGTTCGCGATCCAGGACACCCCCGCGCTCGCCACCGCGCTCGCCATCGCGGTGGAGGCCGGCGACGCCGTGCTGAAGCTGGCCTTCCGCCGCGACCCGGACGGCGATCCCGAGATCCTCGCCGAGGCCGAGCGGCTCATCCACGGCTATCTCGCGGGGCACATCGAGAAGTCCTGAGATACCGCTGGACCGGGCGCCGAGTCCGGACTGTGCCGTTCGCCGCCCTACGTCCGATACGTATGGCAGACTCCGCCCTTGTTTCACGATTTCACGACGGAACGGGTGAGTCCGCTGGACGAAGAGCGGTTCCAGGCGCAGACCAGGTTGCTGATACGGCAGCGCCTCCGCCTGATGGTGAACCAGTACGAGGTCCACGCCGAGGCGCCCGACGGGTCCGAGGGCGAGCTGCTCGCCTTCGCGCAGCAGAAGCGCATGGCGTTCAAGGAGCAGGTGACCCTGTACGCCGACGACTCCAAGACCCGTCCGATCCTCGGCTTCAAGGCCCGCAAGCGGATCGACCTGGCCTCGGCGTACGACATCACGGACGCGTCGGGCCAGCCGATCGGCGTGTTCCGCAAGGACTTCAAGAAGTCGCTGATCGCCTCGACCTGGCACCTGGAGCAGCCCGGCCTCGGCGTGACGACCGGCAGCGAGCGCAACAAGTTCGTCGCGGTGCTGCGGCGGGTCTGGAACGTCATCCCGTACGTGGAGAACCTGCCGTTCGCCTGGCCGTACCACTTCGACTTCCACGCCGGCGACCAGGTCGTCTTCTCGGTGGACAAGAAGTTCGGGTTCCGCGACCGGTACGTCGTCGAGATCAAGGACCCGCGCCTCGACCGGCGCCTGGTCATCGCCCAGGCCATCGGCCTGGACGCCCTCCAGTCGCGCTGATCGCCGCCGGCCCGCCGGTGACCGGTCACCGGCGGGCGGCCCGGTCCGAGGGGCGGCGCGCGTCAGAGGGCGGTGGCGGACGGCGCGGGCATGATCCCCTCCGGTGCCAGCGGCACCCGGACCGCCAGCCGGAAGCCGCCCTCCGGGCGGGGGCCCGCGTCGACGGTGCCGCCCGCCGCCGCGACCCGCTCGGCCAGCCCGGTCAGGCCGTTGCCCGGGGCGTCCGCCGCCTCGGGCCGCGCCCGCCCGTCGTCCACGACCTCCAGCACGGCGCACTCGCGCTCGCGGGCGACCGTGATGGTCACCGTGCGGGCGCGGGCATGCCGGACGACGTTGGTCACCCCCTCCCGCACCGCCCAGCCGAACAGGCCGTCCACCGCGTCCGGGAGCGGTTCGCCCGGGACGCGGACGACGGCCTCGACCTCGGCGGCCGCCAGGACCGCGCGGGCACCGTCCAGCTCCTCGGTGAGGTCGCGGCGGCGGTAGCCGGAGATCGCCGCCCGCACGTCCGCGAGCGACTGGCGCGCCACCGACTCGATGTCGGCGACCTCGGCCAGCGCCCGGTCGACGTCCCGGCCGGCGATCCGCCGCGCCAGCTCCGCCTTGATGACGATCAGCGACAGCCCCTGCCCGAGCAGGTCGTGCAGGTCGCGGGCGATGCGGAGCCGCTCGTCCGCCGCGGCCAGCCGGGCCACCTCGCCGCGCGCCTCGCGGAGCTCCTGGACGAGCGTCCGCGCGTGCCGGAAGCCGAACATGAACACGCCGAGCGACGCCGTGGTGACGGTGATGACCGGCAGCGAGTCCCGCGCGCCGTCGATCAGCGCGCCCTGGAGCGCGGCGAGCGCCGCCGCCGCGCCGACGCCCCACAGGACGCGGCACATCGGCAGCGTCATCGCGCAGATCAGCGACAGGTAGATCGGCATGCCCGTCCAGGCGTTCCCGAAGCCGAAAGGGAGGGCGGCGCACAGCGCGGCGAACAGCGCGAGCATCACGTAGGTGCGCGTGCGCACGGGGTGGATCCAGCTGGTCATGCTCAGCGGTGTCGCCAGGTAGAGGCCGACGAAGGCCAGCGTGCCGAGGACCCCGAGCCACAGCCTGGCCCCCGTGTACCCGGAGAGGACATGGACGAGCGGGACCATGTAGACGAGCCCGGTGGCGGCCCAGAACGTCCGCCGCTTCCGGGACTGGGCGGGGTCGGGGGGATTCCGGGCGTCGCCGTCGAAAAGCATGGTCATCAGGCCTGAATCGTACGCCGACGGCGGTCGCGGAGCGGTCCGCGCGCGGAATGCGGGGAAGTGGGTCCGTCCGGGCTATGGTCTCCGCGCGCTTTACATGTTACGAAGAGATGTAAAGCGATGGGCGGACCACTTTTCCCCGCGCCCCCCCGCGCCCGCGAACGCGGCCGCGCATCCCCGGAGGAGGCTTCCCCCGTGAGTTCGTACGACCTGTACACCACGCCGGTCAGCACCGACACCTGGAACGTCCCGATGGCCGGAGACTCCCGCTTCACCTGGGAGTACGACGACGGCCGGGACCGGTTGCTCAACCTGTACCAGAAGGGCAAGGACAAGCAGTGGGACGCCCAGAAGCGCATCGACTGGGACCAGGAGGTCGATCCGTTCAACGTCGCGGGCCTCCCGGAGCACTTCAACCCGCTGTTCGGCTCCGACATCTGGGACAAGATGACCCAGAAGGAGCGGGACGAGTACGGCCGGCACCAGGGCGCCTGGCTGTTCAGCCAGTTCCTGCACGGTGAGCAGGGCGCGCTGAACGTCTCGGCCCGCATCGTGCAGTCCGTCCCGGACCTCGACTCCAAGTTCTACGCCGCCACGCAGACCATGGACGAGGCGCGGCACGTCGAGCTGTACACCAAGTTCGTGCACGAGAAGATCGGCATGTACTACCCGATCAACCAGGACCTCGCGAAGCTGCTCGCCGAGTCGCTGGAGGACAGCCGCTGGGACCTCCCCTACCTCGGCATGCAGGTGCTCATCGAGGGCCTCGCGCTCGCGGCCTTCGGCCTCTACCGCGACCTGTCGACCACCCCGCTGGTCAAGCAGCTGCTCGCGTACGTCATGCAGGACGAGGCGCGGCACGTCGCGTTCGGCCGGCTCGCGCTCCGGGACTACTACGCCGAGCTGACCGACAAGGAGCGCGCGGAGCGCGAGGAGTTCGTCGTCGAGGGCTGCTACCTGATGCGGGACCGCTTCAAGGGCCGCGAGGTGTTCGAGCAGCTCGGCATGCCCGTCGACGAGTGCATGAAGTACGTCGACAACTCGGACATGTACACGCTCTACCAGTCGCTGCTGTTCAGCCGGATCGTGCCGTGCGTCCGCGACGTCGGCCTCTGGGGCGACAAGGTGCAGGCGGCCTACGCCGACATGGGCGTGCTCGACAACGCCAAGGCGGACCTCGAAGCGCTGATGCGCCAGGACGAGGAGATCGCCGAGAAGGTGGACGAGGAGCGGTACGCGGCCGAAGTGGCCGCGCGCAAGGAGGAGGTCGACGAGGCCATCTCCCTCGGCGGCGCCGCGGAGTAGACGACAGGTAAAAAGCGGGGGTGCTCCGGGACGGGCCCGGGGCGCCCCCGTCGCGCTGCCCGCGCCATGGTCCCCCCACGCGGGGCCAAAGCGTTTATCAAAGGGCCGGGCGAATCGTTCGATGATGTCGCGTTATGGCGCCCGTTCCTTCCTCCTCGGCCATTCTTCGTAGATCTTCATTGTGTTGGCCAACTGATTTCCGTAACGGCTGTGCGTCCTCCCGCCCTGTACTAATGTCCCCGCTCGACGGTGCGGCGGTTTCCCAAGCCACTCGGCATCACTCGGGGACGCAGCGCGCACACGTGCAGGGTCAGATCTCGAAAACCCCGGGGGGAAGAATGAACAGATCCGCCAGAAGCCTGCTCCGCGTCTCCGTGCTCGTCCCCGTCGCGGCGGCGGTGGCCGTCTCCGCGGCGGCCGCGCACGCCGAGGGGCCCGCCTCGGACCTGCTCGGCCGCACGGTGGGGCCCGCGGTCCCGGCGCAGGCCGTCCCGGCACCCGTCGCGGGCGTGACCGGCAAGGCGGCCGAGCTGTCCGCCTCCGCCCTGGACACCGCCCTGTCCACCGCCGAGGACGCCGCGGCGCCCGGCCTGCTCCCCGCGCCGTCCAAGCCGTCCGCCCACGGCCGGCCCGGCAGGGGGAGCAAGGCGGGCAAGGCGGGCAAGGGCGGAGTCCGCAAGCCCGGGAAGGGCCGCCGGTACGGCGTGCTGTCCGGCCGGAGCCGTGCCGCGGGCCGCGGCGCCCAGCGCCTCGCGCGGACCGGAACCGCCGCCGCGCCGTCCGCCGCCCGGTCCACCGCGCTGCCCGCCGCCCGGTCCGCGGCGCTGCCCGCCGCTCCGTGCGCCCTGAACCCCGGCGGCCTGCTGGACAAGGCGAACGGCATCGTCCCCGAGAACACGCTGCCCGGGCTGCGCCGCGTGCCCGAGTCGCTGCGCGCCACGTCCACCGCCGGTCTCGGGCTGCCGTTCGGCAAGACCAAGATGGTGATCAAGCCGAAGAAGAAGACCTCGCTCGGCGGCAGCCTCCCGCTGTCCAACGTGTCGCTGGAGAACGCCCGCAGCGCCGCCGCCCCGTCCACCGGGACCTGCGGGAACGCCCCGCACCGCGCCGGCGGCGCGCTGCGGGCCCGGCAGCGGCCCGCCGAGCGCCGGCTGCCCGTGCCCGTCGGCCCCGCGCTCATGATCGTCGGCGATCTCACCTCGCCCGCCAACACGGGCCGTCCGCCGCAGCTCCTGAACCCCGAGCAGCTCGGCTCGCTCGGCCCGCTGAGCGGTTCGAGCGGCCCCAAGACGATCAGCGCCCGCCGCGCCGCGCCCGCCGCGCCCGCCGCTCCGGCCGCGCCCGATGCGCCTGCCGCTCCGGCCGATGGGCCGCTCGACGCCGTCGCCAACCTCGGTCTCCCGCTGCTCCAGAACCCGACCGGCCCGCTACAGCAGCAGCCCGCCGACCCGGGGCCCGTGCCGGGCGTCCGTCCGGGAACGCACCACGGCCGTCCCGCCGGCGGGCACGCGGGTCACGGCGGCCACGGCCGCCCGTCCGCCGCCCACCGCGTCATGGGCTCCAACCCGGCGCCGGTGGACGACGCCCTGAAGTCGACCGACCGGACCATCAGCCTGGTGAACGAGGTCCTCAAGGCCGGCAACGTGTCCAACCCGGTGGGGACGAAGGTCGGCGGCGCGCCCGTTCTGCCCGGCAAGCCCTCGACCGGCGCCGGCAAGCGCTACGCCGGTGCGCGGTACGCGGTCGCGCCGACGTCGGCCGACCCGCTGAGCGGCGTGCTCAGCATGGTGCCCGGCATGCCCTTCAAGCAGCTTCCGGTGAACCCGCTCCAGGGCGTCCCGGGGGCCGGTCTCTCTGCCACGCCCAAGGGCTGACCGAGGTCCGACCCGAGGTTCGCCCAAGGTCACCGCGCGCCGCCGGCGCGGCGCGCGACCAGCCCTGACGGGGCGTTCCGCGAATGCCGTCGCATCCGCGGAACGCCCCGTTCGCTTTTCCTGCAAATTCCGATTTCGCAGTTGTTATCCGGCTGAGATCAGGCGGTCAAGGATCTGTCAAATCGATCTACGAAGGCGGTGGCGCTGCGGAGTCGATCGACTTCGCACGGCAAAAAGAGAGGTGACTTATCCCACAAACAGGGGCGTTGTGGTCGTACCATGCGGAGCACAACGTACGGTCATGAACTTGTGTGCGGCGGGAAGATTGTCAATCGCGTATCGCCTTGCGCCGCACCGGCCGGACGCCAGTTCCGCGATGACGCGGAAGCGCCTGCGAGAAGGGCGCGAGAGCGGGTGATGCGCACCCGCGGGCGGCGGGAACTCGGGGACGTGAGCGTCGCCTGAGCGCGCCGCCGGAACGGCGGTTCACGAAACGCCGGGCGTCCGGGGCCCTGTCCCCGATCGAAGGACTCCTCTGTGGGTAGCCCCAAGGTCAGCTTTCGCATGCTCCTGATCGTCTCCGGCGTCGCCATGGCCGTCCTCGCGGCCGGCGCGTTCGCCCTCCTCAGCGGCGGCGGTTCCGCCGAGTCGGCGCAGGCCGCGCAGACCGCCCCCCAGCTCACCGCCCCCCAGGCCACGGCACCGGCGGCCGACCCGCCCCGGGCCGCGCCCACCCGGGCCAGCAGGGGAAAGACCCGCTCCCCCGGACCCGCGCCGAAGAAGAGCGCGAAGCCCGCGAAGACGGCCAAGCCCAAGCCGAAGAAGAAGGCACCCGCCTACAAGGTGCTGAAGTCGGGCTCCTGCCAGGCCTCCTACTACTGGGAGGGGCAGATGACCGCCAGCGGCGAGCCGTTCGACCCGAGCGAGCTGACGGCCGCGCACAAGACGCTGCCGATGGGGTCGAAGGTCCGCGTGACCAACAAGAACAACGGCCGCTCGGTGATCGTCCGCATCAACGACCGCGGCCCGTACGCGGGCGGCCGCTGCCTGGACCTGTCCAAGGCCGCGATGGCCGAGGTCGGTGGCACCGGCGCGGGCGTGATCCCCGTCCGCTACGAGGTGCTCGCCCGCCGCTGACCGCGCTCAGCGGTCGGAGCCCGCACCGCTCGCCGCCGCGGCCTTCACCCGCTCGGCGAGCGAGACCCGCACGGCCGGGGCCTCCGCGACGGGAAGGTGCCGGACCTCGGCGAGCCGCTCCCGGAACCACTCGGTGAGGACGCCGTCCGCCCGCACCGCCTCGGTGATCGGCGGGCGCGGCTCGGTCCCGGGCTCCGGGACCAGCGCGTGCCCCATCCGGAGCGTGACGGACTCCACCGCGCACCCGGTTCCGGACGCCTCCCCGGACGCCTCCCCGGACGCGTTCGGGGAGGCGTCCGCCGGTGGCCCGTCCGCCGGGGCGGCGGCCGTCAAGGAGGCGGCGGAGCGGCGCAGCGCGTCGCAGAGGGCGGTGATCTCGCTGGGCGGGACGACCCGGTCCTTGGCGCCCGCGACGAACAGCAGCGCCACGTCGCGGGCCGCGATGTCGCCGGCGAGGGAGCCGAGGTCGAGCCGGTCGGCGAGCGCGCGGGCCGGCTCGGTCCACGTCCGGTCGCGTCCGGCGCGCTTCTCCACCGCCCGCGCGGCCCGCGACGGCGCGACGACCGGCGCCACGAGCGCGGCGGTGCTCACCGGAACGGTCCCGCGCGCGACCGCCAGCAGCGCGGCGGCGGCGCCCGCGCTGAACCCGGCGAGCCCGATCGGGCCGTCCGGGATCGCGAGGTCGCGGCGCAGCTCCGCGACCGTGGCGGGCAGGCTCTCGACGGCGCGGATCACAGCGGCGCCGTAGGCCTCGACGGCCTCGCTCTCCAGGATCGCGCCGGAGCCGAGCCCGCCCGGCGACCGGCCCGGCAGGTCCAGGAAGACGCGCCACGCCGGGACGCCGGTCATCGGGATCGCGGCGGCCAGCGCGCCCGCCGTGCGCGGCGGGTCGAAGCCCGGCCAGGCGATGATCAGCCGGGTCGCGCCGGTGGCGACGGCGTCCACCGCCGTCGGCGGCAGCGCGACGTAGCCGGCGCCCGCGGCGGTGCCGTACACGGGCAGCGCATGGACGACCGGCACCTGAGCGGCCGGCATCTGCGCGGCCGGCATCTGCGCGGTCGGCGCTTGCGCGACTGGTGCCTGCCCGGGCGGCACCTGTGCGACCGGTGCCTGTGCGACCGGTGCCTGTGCGGGCGGTGGCTGCATGGTCGGTGGGTCTTCTTGGGTTCGGTCGGCCGGTGCGTGGGCGGCCGTCGCCTGGGCGGACGGCGCGGAGCGCGGATCGTGCGGGTGGTCGCCGCTCATGTCGTACGTCAGCTCCCGGGGTGCTCGACGGGCGATGCCGATCGCGCCTGGAGATCGGTCAAGGGAGGCGGCGCTCCTCCTGCGAACCCAGGGGTTCCCGGGTCCCATGCTCGCAGCGGGCGCCGGAGAACGCGGGCTTTACCCCACAGTCCGCCCACGGGAGTGAGATAGAGCTCACCTGCGGTAACCGGGCCTTCGGCGTGTCCGGCAGGCCCGCTGTGACGCGGGCCTCACCGCCAGCGCGAGGGGAACAATCCGGTGCCGGGCCGCGTCGTAGTAGGTCGTGGGCGTTGCGGGGGCGCGCCCAAAACGTCCCACAAAGGAGTGCCTGTGGACAGGAAGCGCAACGCGGCCGCCGCCGGGCAGGCCTGGCAGATCTACAGCGAGACCCTGAGCCCCGACGCACCCGGGTTCTTCGAGCGCCTTCGCGCCGTCCCGCGGATGATGAAGTCAGTCCTGCGGGGCCAGTACAAGGGGATGTCGTACGGGACGCTCGGGCTGCTCGCCCTGGGCCTCGTCTACATCATCTCCCCGATCGACGCCATCCCCGACGTGTTCCCCGTCATCGGCATCGTCGACGACACGGGCTTGGCGCTGTGGCTGGCGGCGGTCCTCGTCAAGTCGGCGGGCGACTTCGTCACTTGGGAGCGCGGAGGCCGTCCCACCGTCATCGTGGGCGAGCCGGTCGACTGACCCGGCCCGCCGCAGGAAAGGCGAGACCACCTACATGGTGGTCTCGCCTTTCTCATGTTCAGGGGCGCGCCGTGCGGTGAGCCTCACGTCGAGCCCTATGACGGGTTCAGTTCCTTCGCGAACCCTTCGGCGGCGTTCCGCATGATGGGGACGACGTCGGCGACCGTCTCGCGCGTCATCCGCGCGGACGGCCCCGAGACCGACAGGGCCGTCAGCGCGGGTGCGCCGCGCAGCGCGACCGCCACGCAGCGGACACCGACCTCCTGCTCCTCGTCGTCCAGCGCGTACCCCTGGACGCGGATCCGCTCCAGCTCAGCCAGCAGCGCGTCCGGGTCGGTGAACGTGTTGGGTGTGTGCGCGTCCATGCCCGTCCGGGCGAGGATGTCGCGGACCCTCGGCTCGGGCAGCTGCGACAGCAGCGCCTTGCCCACGCCCGTGCAGTGCGGCTGCACGCGCCGGCCCACCTCGGTGAACATCCGCATCGAGTGCTTGGACGGCACCTGCGCGACGTACACGGCCTCGTCGCCCTCCAGCACCGCCATGTTGGCCGTCTCGCCGACCTCGTGCACGAGCCGCGTCAGCACCGGCCGGGCCCAGGACCCGAGGAGGCGGCTCGCGCCCTCGCCGAGCCTGATCAGCCGCGGGCCGAGGGCGTAGCGCTTGGACGGCTCCTGCCGCACGTACCCGTGGTTCACGAGCGTCCGCATCAACCGGTAGATCGTCGGCATCGGCAGCCCGGAGACCTCCGTCAGCTCCGACAGCGCCATCTCGCCGCCCGCGTCCGCCAGATGCTCCAGGAGCTCGAACGCGCGCTCCAGCGACCGTACGGCCTCCGCCACCGGCCCTCCCTTCCAGGACGTGTCTCGGGATCCGGTGCACCACTGCACCGCTCGCCTCGGGCGCCCGCTCTCGGGCACGCTTTCGCGACCGTCCGATTCTACGGAGATCCTATTTCGCTCTGCGAAAGAGGGGTGGTGGGTTACGCGCGGCCACGGGGTGGCAATAACTGTCTGTGCCCGGCGTCACACGCGCCGCCCCCCAGGCAGCCATAGGGACACAGGTAACGGCGAGAGGGGCACGGGTGCGAACGGGGCGCGGAGCGACACGGAGGACGGCACGTCCAGGCGGGAGGACGCGCGGGCGGTACGCCGGCGCGATCGCGGCGGGGGGCGCGCTCGCCGTCGCACCGGTCATGCTGGTCGGCCCGTCCGCGCTGGCCGTGCCCTGGCTCGATCCAGGGCAGCGCGCGCCGGCCGTCCGGCTCATCGCCGACCTGACGGCCACCCGCACCACCTCCACCGGCGCCGACTACGAGACGACGTACGCGGCGCGCGTCCGGGCGGCCGGCGGGACGGCGCGCAACACCGTCCTGCGGCTGACCGTCCCGAGACCGCTGTCGTGGACGCGGAAGTCTCCGGACTGCGTGGTCGCCGCCCAGGAACTCCGCTGCCTCCTCGGTGACGTCAGCGACGCCGTCTCCGAGCGCACGGCCACCGTGCGGGTGCCGGGCCCGGTGGCGTCCAGCCCGTCCAGGGGCAATCTCAGCGTCGACATGGCGGCGGAGGCGGCCAACGCGCCCGCGCAGTCGGCGCAGGCCGCGGTCGAGCCGTCGAACGGCACCGCACAGCCCGCGCAGCCCGCGCAGCCCGCACATCCTGTGACGGGCGCGGCACCGTGCTCTGGCAGCGCCCCGACTCCGGGCGCCGCGCCGGCTCCGACCCTTCCCGCCGGGAATGCTCCGGCGGCGGGCGGCCAGCCATGCGACGAGGACGGTCCGATAGCGAGCACGGCCCCGGCTCCGTCACCGAGTGCGAGTCCCTGCCCGAGCGGGACGGCGGCTGGGAGCGCGCAGGGCACCGGAACCGCGCCCGCCGGGAGCACGCCCGCGGGCACCGCGTCCGGGACGGACGGCGCGCCCTGCACCGGGACCGGACCGTCCGCGCAACCGGCTCCGGCTCCGAGCCCCACCCCATGTGTCAGTCCCACGCCTGCCGCGGGGGCTACGCCGAGCGCTGGCAGCACGCCCACCGCGCAGGGCGGGAACGGCGCACCCTGCGTCTCGGGGAACGGTGCACCGACGGCGGGCGGCAAGCCCGCGGGAGGCGGCAAGCCGGGCTGCCACGGCGGCAAGCACGGCAAGAAGGGCGCGACGCCGCGGAAGGGCAAGCCCTGCCACGGGAAGAAGCCCGTACCCGGGGGGAAGCCCACGACGGGCGGTAAGCCCCATGCCGGCGGCAAGCCGCACGCCGGTAAGCCGCGCCCCGGCAAGCCCCATACCGCCGCACCTCACAGCGGCAAGCCGCACGGTGGCCGGCCGCATGCCGCCGGATGCCACCGCGCGGACGGCAAGCCCTGCCATGTGAAGTTCAAGCTCAAGGCCAAGAAGGGGAGCGGCAAGCCGCGCGGGCACGGCGGCGCGAAGCCGGCCTCCGCGCACGAGCCCGGGCGTCCGAGCTCGACGCCGGGCACGCCGGGAGTTCCGGTGGGACGTCCGCGCGGGCAGGGCTCGGGTGGGGTGAAGCACACGGCCGGGCACGCGCACGCGCCCAAGAACGCGCACGCGTCGAAGGGCGGGCACAAGCCCAAGCACAAGCCGAGGAGCGCGCACGCTCCGGCCCTTCCGGGAGCTCCGGGATCGCCCCTTCAACCGGCGAAGCCGCCGTCGCGGGGCCCGGACGCGGTGCTGGTGCCGCCGCTGACGGTGCCTCAGCCGAATCCGCAGGCGCCCTACGGGCAGCCCCCGAACGCGCAGGCGCCCTACGCCCAGGCCCCGAGCGGGCAGGCGCCTTACGACCAGGCGCCTCAGCCGCCGCAGTCCGCCCCGTTCCCGCAGCTGCCGCAGGCCCTGCCCGCGGTTCCGGGACGGGCGCGGCCCCAGGCCGCGGCCGGGAGGAGCCAGATGACGCTGGTCTCGCCCACCGGTGTGGAGGAGGGGGACGGGACGGACTGGGCCGTCGTCCTCGGCATCGCGCTCATCGCGGAGATCGCGCTGCTGTGGGCCGCCGCGTGCTTCGGCCTCTGGAGGCGCAGGGTCGCCTTCGCCCGCGCGCTGGAAGCCGGCGCCGACCGGGGCCGCGAGCTGGGCTGAGCCGGAGCGTTCCACTCGTCCACGGCCACGAGACGAAAGGGGGCCGGCGAGTCCCTTTCCGGGTGCCGGCACCGAGGTGACGTGCACGAACGGAAGATCGCCGCACTGTCTGTGACGGTGCGAGCGCTCCAGGCGCATGGGTGTCCCAGCCCTTGTCACTGGGGTGACAAAGGGCCGGTCGGCTAATGTGACCGAGAGCTAATATCGCGCGCTGCCTACCATCCGGTAGCTTCACGATCATTGCCGGTAATCGGGGGCCGCGCCAGACACCGTCGTCCGGTCCCCATCGTCGAAACCGCCGACGGCGCTCACCCTCCTACGGCCCCGCCAGGCCCCTTCCCTCCGGGAGACTGATCAATGGCATTGGGCTCGCTGCTCCCCGAACTCCTGCCGGGCGGCTCCGGCCGCACCCCGCTGATCGAGCGGTTGGCGAGGTGGGCGGAAGAGAAGCCGGACGCCCCGGCCTTCACCTTCGTCGACTACTCGCTCGACCCGGCCGGCGCCAGGATCACGCTGGACTGGGCCGGGACGCACCGGCGGGCGCGCGCGATGGCGGCGCGGCTCCGCCAGGCGACCGTCCCCGGCGAGCGGGCCGCGCTGCTGCTCCCGCAGACCCTCGACTACATGATGACCATGCTCGGCGCGCTGTACGCGCACGTGGTCGCGGTGCCGCTGTTCTCCCCGGACCTGCCCGGGCACGCCGACCGGCTGATCGGCGCCTACGCCGACAGCGAGCCCGCGGTGATCGTGACGTCGCGGAACGCGCTGCCGCACGTGGAGAAGTTCCTCGCCGACCACGACGTCCCGCAGCCCAAGGAGATCGTCTTCGCCGAGGAGGTCGACCCGGCCCTCGCCGACACCTGGCAGGACGAGCCGATCGGTTTCGACGACCTGGCCTACCTCCAGTACACGTCGGGGTCGACGCGCCGCCCGGCCGGCGTGGAGATCACCCACGGGAACGTGACGGCGAACGCGGCGCAGCTCTGGGCCGGATGGGCGCCCGAGAAGCCCGAGCCCGAGCTGGTGAGCTGGCTGCCGCTGTTCCACGACATGGGGCTGATCGCGACGATGGCGCTGCCGCTGGTCCGCGGCGACCACGCGATCTACACCGACCCGGTGTCGTTCATCATGAACCCGATGCGCTGGATGGAGCTCATCGCCGAGCGCCCGGGCAAGAACGTCTACACCGCCGGCCCGAACTTCGCCTACGAGTACGTGGCGTCCATGGCCACCCCCGAGAAGCTCGCCGGGCTCGACCTGTCCGGCCTCACGACCTGCCTGAACGGCGCCGAGCCGATCCGCACGTCCACGCTGTCCACGTTCGCCGAGGCGTTCGCGGACGCGGGGCTGCGGCCCGGCGCGCAGGCCCCCGGCTACGGGCTCGCCGAGGCGACCGTGTTCGTCACCGCCGCCGCGGAGGACGTCCCGCCGAAGATCATCTCGGTGGACCGGGAGGCGCTCACCCAGGGCGAGCTGCGCCCGTGCGACGCCGGCTCCGAGCGGGCCAGCACGCTGGTGTCGTGCGGCGGCCCGTCCGGGCAGATCGTCGCGATCGTCGACCCGGACGCGCGCGCCGAGCAGCCGGACGGCCGCGTCGGCGAGATCTGGGTGCACGGGCCGAACACCGCGGCCGGGTACTGGCGCAACTCCGAGCGCAGCCAGGACGTCTTCGGCGGCGAGCTCGCCGAACCGGGCGACCTGCCCGCCGGGCCGTGGATGAGGACCGGCGACTACGGCGTGATCCACGAGGGCGAGCTGTACGTCACCGGCCGCATCAAGGACCTCATCATCGTGGACGGCCGCAACCACTACCCGCAGGACATCGAGGTCACCACGCAGGAGGCGCACCCGGCGATCCGTCCCGACCACGTCGCCGCTTTCGCGCTGCCGGGCGAGGAGACCGAGCGGCTCGTCGTCGTCGCCGAGCGCAACCGGCGCGTCCCGCTCGGGCGGCTCGACGTCGAGGAGGTGGAGGCGGCGGTGCGCGGCGCGGTGAACGTCGAGCACGAGATGAGCGTCCACGAGTTCGTGCTCATCGAGCCGGGCGGCGTGTCCCGCACCTCCAGCGGGAAGATCGCCCGGTCGGCCACCCGGCAGCGGTACCTCGACGGGGCGCTGCCGACGACCGCGGCCCGTCTCGCGTCCCGTAAGTAATGCCCTGGGCGGCGTCCTCGCGTAGGGTTCTCGCCGCGACCACATCAGGAGGATCATGCTTTCGGGGGCCGGGCGTCTCATCCACCGGCAGCGGTGGGCCAGCCTCGTCCTGATCCTGGTGCTGACCGGGATCGCGGGCGCGTGGGGCGTCGGCGTGTTCGCCAAGTTCAAGGCGGGCGGCTTCGAGGACCCGAACGCGTCGTCGACGCTGGTCGCCAAGCTCGGCGCCACCTACTTCGGCAGCACGAACCCCGACGTCCTCGTGGTCTACAAGAGCGACTCGATGACCGTGGCCGACCCGCGCTACGAGTCCGCCGTCATCACGACGGTCGCGCGGCTGCCCAAGGACCGGGTCGCCGAGATCATCTCGTACTGGGCGATCGACGGTAAGGACGCGGAGTCGTTCGCGTCCCGCGACGGGCACCAGACGTTCGTCGCGGTGAAGCTCCAGGGCAAGGACGACCCGACCAAGCTGGAGAACTACGACTACATCAAGCAGCGGCTCCAGGCCCCCGGCCTGGACGTGCGCTTCGGCGGCGCGATCCCGCTGGGGCAGGAGTTCGGCGAGCAGGTCACCGCCGACATCGTCCGCGCCGAGATGATCACGGCGCTGCCGCTGCTCGTCCTGCTGACGATCCTGTTCGGCGCGCTGGTCGCCTCCGTGCTGCCGATGGTCGTGGCGCTGTTCTCGATGATCGGCGGCCTCGCCGTCCTGCACATCGTGACCTACGCGGCGGACGTGACGTCCTTCGCCCTGGAGGTCGTCACGATGATGGGCGTCGGCCTGGCCATCGACTACTCGCTGTTCATCATCAGCAGGTTCCGAGAGGAACTCGACCGCGGCATGGCCCGGGAGGGTCTGCCGCCGGGCAAACCATGGAAGCGGGAGCGCGACAAACGGTCCCGCAAGGCGGCGAAGAAGGCCCACCGCCAGGCGATGAAACCGCTGCGCGAGGCCGCCCTCGGCGCCACCATGGCCACCGCGGGCCGCACCATCATGGTCTCCGGCGTCACCGTCTCGGCGGCACTCGCCGGCCTCCTGCTCTTCCCGCAGATGTTCCTCCGGACGATCGGCCTCGCCGGGATCGCCACCGTCATGGTCGCGGTGTTCGGCGCCACCGTCCTCCTGCCCACGCTCCTCGCCATCCTCGGCCACCGCGTCGAGGGCGGACGGATGCCGTGGCGGCGCCCCAACTCCAAGCGCGCCCGGCGCGACCCGGACAGCGGCTTCTGGTACCGCCTCGGCCACAGCGTCATGAAGCACCCGCTGCCCTACTTCGCCGTCGTCATCGTCATCCTCGGCGTCATGTTCGGGCCGTTCCTCAACGTCCAGTTCGGCAGCATCGACGCCCGCGTCCTCCCCAAGGACAGCCCCACCCGCGCCGTCGTCGAGACCGTCAAGCGGGACTTCCCCAACGGATCCGCCGAACCCATCGACGTGGTCGTCTCCGGCGACCTCATCCCGCGCAACTGGAAGCCCGTCCGCCAGGGCGACAACATCCCGCCCTACCTGGAGAACTTCCGCAAGCAACTGGACGCGCTGCCCGGGGTGACGCAGGCGAAGTTCACCGGATACTCCGGCGAGTACGGGGGCGTGCGGATCTCCGTCACCCACAAGTACGAGCCGATGGACAAGGGCGCGCAGAACCTCGTCAAGACGATCCGCGGGATGAGCCTGTCCAAGAACGGCTACCCGATGCACATCGACGTCGGCGGCAGCACCGCCGCGCAGATGGACCTCATGTCCAGCCTCATGCGCAGTCTGCCGAAGATGGCGATCGCGGTCGGCCTCGCCACGTTCCTCCTGCTGTTCATGTTCTTCGGCTCCGTCGTGCTGCCGCTGAAGGCGATCGTCATGAACGTCCTGTCCATCGGGGCATCGTTCGGCGCGATCGTCTGGGGCTTCCAGTACGGCCACCTCGCCGGGATCCTCGACTTCACCCCGACCGGCGGCGTCGAGGCCACCAGCATGATCCTCATCCTGGCGGTCGTGTTCGGCCTGTCCATGGACTACGAGGTCTTCCTGCTCAGCCGCATCCGCGAGGAGTGGGACCGCACCCACGACAACCGGCAGGCCGTCGCGTCCGGCATGCAGCACACCGGCGGCATCATCACCAGCGCCGCGCTGCTGTTCCTCGTCGTCATCGCCGCGTTCAGCATGGCCGGGATCACCGTCGTCAAGCTGATCGGCGTCGGCATGTTCGTCGCCGTCGTCGTGGACGCCGCGCTCGTCCGCTCGCTGCTCGTCCCGGCCACGATGCGGTTCATGGGCAACGCGAACTGGTGGCTGCCCGGACCGCTCGCCGGCCTGCACGCCCGCATGGACCTGCGCGAGCGCAGCGAGGTGCCCGCGGCGGCCGTCGTCGCCGCGCCGCCGCCGCTCCCGGCCGAGCAGCCCTTCCCGTACGCGCTCCGCTGGGAGCAGCCGGACCCCGCCGACGCCGCCCCGGGGCCGTCCGCCGGAGCGGCAGCCGCGGGAGCGGGACCTGCCGGGGCGAGGGCTGCCGGAGCAGGAGCCGCCGGAGCGAGGGCCGCCGCTCCGTCCCCGATGCCTGCCGCTCCGTCCCCGACGCCTGCCGCTCCGTCCCCGACGCCTGCCGCTCCGTCTCCGACGCCTGCCAACGGGGCGCCCGCCGCGTCCGGGATTCCTCCCGCGCCGCCGGTCGCGCCGAGCGCCCCGCGTCCACGGCCGGGCGCCGCGGCACCCGTCCCCACGCCCACGCCTGCGGGACCGCCCCCCGCGGACGCGAACGACGCCTTCAGGCCGGCCCTCCAGCCGACCATGGCGAGCCAGGTGAGGTTCGGCGGCGACGAGCGTCCGACCATGGTGTTCCGGTCCGCTCAGGACGCCGCCGGACCGGCGGTGCGGCCCGGAGTTCCGTGGGCTCCTTGGGCGAACGGTCAACCTCAGCCCCGTCCCGCACGTCACACTGGCATCAGACGTGAGATCGTGCCCACCCAGGACGGTACGGGGTGGCGCTGGAGAACAACTGGAGATTGAGTATGCCGATCGAGGCATGCCGCCGCGCCGCCCGGCGGGCGGGGACCACCCTGGCGGGCGCGGTCCTCGCGGGCGCGGCCGTGCTCCCCGTGAGCGCGCCGGCGGCCCACGCGGCCGCCTTCAAGCAGGCGGACACCGGTGCCCGCATCACGAGCTACACCTGGCTCAACAAGAGCAAGACCGCCTTCGACTTCCTCGTGAAGTCGCCGTCGCTCGGCTCGACCCAGCACGTCCGCGTGCTGCTCCCGAAGGGCTGGAAGAGCAAGTCCAACCAGAGCTGGCCCATCGTCTACGCCTACCACGGAGGCAACGACAACTGGACGTCCTGGACACGGAAGTCCAGCACCGACATCCAGACCCTGGCGCGGAAGTGGGGCGTCATGGTCGTGATGCCCGAGGGCGCGAACGGCTCCTACACGAACTGGTACAACGGCGGTAAGGGCGGCACGCCCAAGTGGGAGGACTTCCACCTCCGCGAGGTCCGCCAGCTCGCGGAGCGGAACTTCCACGCGGGCGGGTCCCGCGCCGCGATGGGCATCTCGTCCGGCGCCCAGGGCGCCTGCACCTACGCCGGGCGCGCCCCGGGCATGTTCCGCTACGCGGCCTGCTTCAGCGGCGTCCTGTCGATGAGCTCGCCCGGCATCCCCGCCCTGCTGATGTACACCAACAGCGGCAACGGCAACAGCGCCGCCGACATCTGGGGCCTGCCGTGGGTCGACCAGGCCAACTGGGACGCCCACGACCCGATCAAGCTGCTGCCCAAGATGCGCTCGACGAAGCTCTACGTCTCGTCCGGCACCACGGGGCAGCGGGGGCCGCTCGACCCGCCGGACATCGCGCCCTGGGACGTCGGCTACCTCAGCGAGCGGGCGATCGGCCCGACCGTCCAGGCGTTCGCGGCCGAGGCCAAGCGCCAGAACGTCCAGATCACCGCGCACATCTACGGTGACGGACGCCATTCCTGGCCGTACTGGAAACGTGAGATGCACACCGCGTGGCCGTCCATGATGAAGGCCATCGGCGCCAAACCCGTGAAATGACAGAACGCGAATGCTCCGGCCTTTCCCAGGCCGGAGCATTCGCATTTTCACTGATCAAAGAAGATTGGTGAGAAGATCGGCGGCGCGGGCCGTGCCGTCCTCCCGCTCGATGCGCCGGCCGATCTCGGCGGCCCGCTCCGCGATCTCCGGCGAGCCGGCGGCGCGGCGGATCGCGGCGGCCAGCCGCGGCACCGTGAGCCCGCCGAACGGCACCGGATCCGGCCCGGCGCCGAGCGCCGCCACCCGCTCCGCCCAGTACGGCTGGTCGCCGAAGAACGGGCACACGACCGTCGGCGCGCCCGCCCGCAGCCCCGCCGCCGTGGTCCCGGCACCGCCGTGGTGGACGACCGCGGCCATCCGCGGGAACAGCCACGAGTGCGGCACGTCGCTGACCGCCAGGACGTCGTCGTCGGACGTCGCCGGATCACCTTGAACCACGCCGCGGACACCGGCGAGGCGCAGCGCCGTCCGCACCACGCGGTCGGTCATCACCGGGTCGCGGGGCAGCATGCTGCCGAAACCCACGTACACCGGCGGCGGACCGTCGTCGAGGAAGCCCGCCAGCTCGGACGGCGGCTCGTACGCGGGCTCGTCCAGGAACCAGTAGCCGGTGAGGTGCACGTACGCGGGCCAGTCCTTCGGGCGCGGCACGACGGCCGGGCTGAAGCACGCCAGCACCGGCCGCTCCTGGGCCCGCGCCACGCGCATCGGACCGCGCACGGACAGCCCGTCCAGGCCGAGCCGCGTGCGGCGCCACGGGTCGATGAACGGCCGCGCGAGCTGCCAGGCGACCTGGTCGATCGCCATGAAGCTCGCCCGGTTCCCCCACGGCCCGAGCAGTCGCGCCTGCGGCACGAACGGATGCGGGAACGCGCCGGTGGGCTGGCTCGGCTGGAAGTGAATGAGCGCCCAGGGAACGTCCAAATGCTCGGCGATGTGCAGGGGCAGGAATCCGAGCGTGGGACCGAGCACCAGGTCGGCGCCCTTGCAGGCGTCCAGGCACTCGGTCAGGAGCCGTTCCGCCATCGGCCCGAGGATGCGCTTGAATCCGCGGAGGAATTTGACGGGATTACGGCCGCCCGAAAGCAGTTCCTGCCCCTCGTCCGATTCGAGGATCTCCGTCGGATCCGCCGTGAGCGGCGCGAGTTCCATGCCCGCGGCGACCACCATCGGCGCGTACCGCGCGCTCGCCACCAGCCGCACCTCGTGCCCGCGCTCCCGCAACTCGCGTCCCAGCGCGACGCAGGGCTGGATGTCCCCGCGCGATCCCGCCGCGAAGATCACTATCCGGCTCATCGCGGCCTCCTCACCAGGCATCGCTGCGCGGGTCGGCCTGCGGCTCGCCGGGCGGCGTCTCATCGGGGTCATAGGGCGCATACCACCCCGCCGGAGGCGTCGGCAGCTCCTCCGGCACCGGCCGCAACGCACCAGACCCGACCTGCACGACCCACCCCTCCTCGGGCACACGAACCGCCGCCCCCGGAGGCTGCGCGGCAGGTGACGCCCCCACAGGCGGCGCGGCCTGAGCAGCCGCGGCAGACACGTCCGAAGGCAGCGCGGGCTGCGCGGGCGCGGCGGGCGGCGTCGCATGCATGGGCGCGGCGGGCGTGCCAGCAGGTGGCGTGAGCTGCGCAGGCGCGGCGGGCACGTCCGAGGGCTGCGCGGGCTGCGCGGAATGCGCGGGCTCGGCGGGCGCGGTTGGACGTTGCGTGGTAGGTGGCGGCGCTTGCCTAGGGGCGGCGAGCGCGTCTGAGGGCTGCGCGGGATGCGTGGGCACGGGTCGGGCTTGCGCGGTGGGTGGTGTTGCTGGGGGGGTTGTTGGGTCGGGCCAGTCTTCCCAGGCGTTGTTGCTGGTCGGGAGGGCGCTTGGTGGGCTCGGCCAGGGAGTGGGGGTGGGGGGCGGGTTCTCGTCCTCGCGCCAGGTGTAGGTGTCGTCCGGCGGCTTGGGGGGCTCCTCGCCGTCGGTCCACCAGTGGGGGCCGGGCGTGGGCGTCGGGACGGGCTTCTGGGGCATGTCGTCGTCCTCCTGGGAGACGGACAGCGGGAGAGGCTCGTTGGGCGGCGCGGCGCTGGCGAGGGTGAGATCCAGGTCGGGGGCCGGGTCGGGGGCCAGGTCAGGGACGGGTTCCACCGGTGCCGCGAGCGGTCCGTCCGCGGCGGACACGATGGGCAGCGGGTCGCGTGGGGTGGCGTGGACGGCCGTCATGGCGAGCTCGGCGGCGGGGACCACGGGGAGCTCAGGGGCGGCGGGGTCGATGGCGGGGACCGAGGTCGCCGGGGCGGGTTTTTGTTTTTCGGCGAGCAGGGGGGCCTGTTTGCCGTGCTTCGGGCCGAGCCAGCCGCGGCGGCTCGGCAGGGTGAGGCCGCTGATCAGGCCGCCGATCAGGACGAGCACGGCGCCGAGGATCAGCCCGGAGGCCGTCCCCTTGCGGAAGGTCTCCAGTTCGGCGGCGCTCGCGCCCTGCTCGGGGACGTGGTGGATGAGCAGGCCGAGGATGGCGATGCCGAACGCGCCGGACGCCTCCCGGATGACGTTGATGACGCCGCTCGCGACGCCGGCCTGCTCCTCGGGGACGGCCTTGAGCACGTACATCACGAGGGGCATGCCCATGGCGGCGCCGACGCCGACGATCATGACGCCGGGCATGAGCTGGGCGTAGCCGTCGCCCTGCTGGATGGTGGAGAACAGGAACATGCCGAAGGCCATGAGCGCGAGGCCGCCGCCGATGGCGGGCCGGGGGCCGAGCTTGGCGGCCAGCCAGAACGCGACCGGCGTCATGACCATGATGGCGATGGACGGGGGCAGCATGACCAGGCCCGCCTGGGGCGGGGAGAAGCCGAGGAAGCGCTGGAGGAAGGTCGCCGAGTAGAAGATCATCCCGTTGAAGCCGATGCCGTAGAGCATCTGGGACAGCAGGCCGCCCGCGAAGACCCGGTTGCGGAAGAACCGCAGGTTGATCATCGGGTCGGGGGCCCAGTTCTCCACCATGACGAAGCACACGAAGGCGATCGCGGCGAGCGCGAAGACGCTGATCACGGAGGGGTCGGCCCAGCCGTGCTTGTTCCCGGCCTCCAGGCCGTAGGTGAAGGCGAAGAGCATCGTGGCCGAGATGAGCACGCCGGGGAGGTCGACCTTGGCGTCGCGGTTCTCGCCCTTGCCGGTGAGGACGACGAGGCCGAGCAGGATGACGAGCACGCCGGGCACGATGTTGATCAGGAAGATCCAGCCCCAGCTCCACTGCTGGACGATGAAGCCGCCGATGGTGGGGCCGAGCGCGGTGGCGACGGCGCCGGCGCCGACCCACACGATGGTGCCGAGGGAGCGCTGCTTGTCGGTGCGCCCGACGGTGACCATGACCTGCGTTGCGGGGAGGGCGAGGGCGGCGCCGGCGCCCTGGGTGACGCGGGCGAGGATGAGGACGCCGGACTCCTGGGCGAGTCCGCAGACGGCGGACGCGGCGGTGAAGACGATCATGCCGATGGTGAAGGTGACGCGGCAGCCGAAGACGTCGGTGAGCCGCCCGCCCGCGACCATCAGGCAGGAGAACATGAGGATGTAGCCCGTGGCGACCCAGTCCTTGGCGGAGTTGGACATGTCGAGGTCGCGCATGATGGTGGGCAGGGCGTTGGCGACCACCGTGTTGTCCATGGTGATCATGAATGCGCTGACGGCCACCACCGCCAGCGCCCATCGGTATCGGCCCCGGGTCACTGTCCGTCCGGCGTGCGCTCCCGGCCCGTCGGCCGGGAAATCCGCCGCTTCCCCCTAAAAGCACTAGTCGCTATTGTTACTGCAGGTTGGTCTCTGGTCACTCGGCCCCGGCCGTCCGGCAGGGAACCTCAACTATCCCATCAGGCCACATTGGTTACTCCTGAGTCTTGTCATCACCGTGACAAGTACCCACGGAGAAAAGTGGTCTGGATGCGCATCGTGAGCCGGTCATCGTAGGACAAAGTGGTCCCTCCGCTTCGATGAACGATCCCGGTTTCATGGGGGGAACCCACCGCATGCAGAGCAACGATCGTTCCGGAGCCGCGCGGGTCCGCCCGCAGGACGACACTCGGATCAGCGAGGATTCGATTCGCCGGTACCTGATCGAGCAGATCGCGCGTCGCTCCAGGATCGCCGCCGCCGAGGTCGACCCCGACCGTCCGCTGGAGGAGTTCGGACTCGCCTCCCGGGACGCCGTCGCCATCGCCGGCGAGCTGGAGCAGATGCTCGGCCGCGCGCTGCCCGCCACGCTGGTCTGGGAGCACCCGACGATCGACAGGCTCGCGGTGGCGCTCGCCGGGGGCGCGGTCGAGGCCGCGCCGGAGCCGGCCCCCGCCGCGGTGGCGCGGAAGGCCGCCGCGGACGAGCCCATCGCCGTCATCGGGATCGGCTGCCGCTTCCCCGGCGGCGAGCGGGACCTGACCGGGCCCGAGGACTACTGGCGGTTCCTGACCGGGCGCGGCGACGCGATCCGCGAGGTGCCGGACGGGCGCTGGGACGCGTTCGACGACGGTTCCCCCGAGGTCGGTGACCTGCTGGAGCGGACGACGCGGCTCGGCGGCTTCCTGGACGACGTCGCCGGGTTCGACGCGCGGTTCTTCGGCATCACCCCGCGCGAGGCCGCGGTGATGGACCCCCAGCAGCGCCTCGTCCTGGAAGTGGCGTGGGAGGCGTTCGAGCACGCGGGCATCGGTCCCGCGTCGCTGCGCGGCAGCCGCACCGGGGTGTTCGTGGGCGTCTCGGCGCCGGAGTACGCGGCGTTCACCGCGTCCGACCTGGCCTCGCTGGAGCCGTTCACGGCGACGGGCGCGGCGCTCAGCATCATCGCCAACCGGCTGTCGTACCTGCTGGACCTGCGCGGCCCCAGCATGATCGTGGACACGGCGTGCTCGTCGTCGCTCGTCTCGACGCATCTCGCGGTGCGGGCGCTGCGCAGCGGCGAGGCGGACGTGGCGCTGGCGGGCGGCGTGAACCTGTTGCTGTCGCCGACGGTCACGATGACGTTCGACCTCGCCGGCGGGACGGCCGCGGACGGGCACTGCAAGGCGTTCGACGCGTCCGCCGACGGGATGGTCCGCGCGGAGGGCTGCGGCGCCGTCGTCCTGAAGCGGCTGTCGGACGCGCAGCGCGACGGCGACCGGATCCTCGCCGTCGTCCGCGAGTCCGGGGTGAACTCCGACGGCCGGTCGAACGGGCTGGTCGCGCCGAACTCGGACGCGCAGCGGGCCCTGCTGCGCGACGTGTACGCGTCCGCGGGCATCGACACCCGCGAGGTCGACTACGTCGAGGCGCACGGGACGGGCACGTTCCTCGGCGACCCGATCGAGGCGAAGGCGGTCGGCGAGGTGCTCGGCGCGGGCCGTCCGGAGGACGAGCCGCTGCTGCTGGGGTCGGCCAAGTCGAACCTCGGGCACATGGAGTCGGCGGCGGGCGTCGCCGGGCTGATCAAGGCCGTGCTGGCGCTGCACCACCGGGTGATCCCGCCGAGCGCGCACTACAAGGAGCCGAACCCGCACATCCCGTTCGACGAGCTGCGGCTGCGGGTCGTGGCGGAGGAGACGCCCTGGCCCGAGCGGAGCCATCCGCCGCGCGCGGGCGTGTCCGGGTTCGGGTTCGGCGGGACGAACGCGCACGTGCTGCTGGAGGCGGCGCCCGTCCAGGAGGCGGACGTCCAGCCGACCGTGGTCCGCACGTTCCCGCTGTCGGACGTCTCCGACGACAGGATCCGCGACCACGCGGCGCTCCTGGCGGCATGGCTGCCGGGACGCGACGACGTCGAGCTCGCCGACCTGGCCCGCACCCTGCACCGGCGGGGCGGGCGGGGCCGTGCCCGCGCCGCCGTCGCCGCCCGCGACCGCGCCGGGCTGGTGGAGGGGCTGACCGCGCTGGCCGAGGGCCGCCCGCACCCCGGCGTGATCACCGGGAGCGCGCTCGGCGTGCCCGGCCGTCCGGTATGGGTGTTCTCCGGGTACGGCGCGCAGCGGGCCGGGATGGCGCAGCGGCTGCTGGAGGAGGAGCCCGCGTTCGCCGAGGCGATCGACGACCTGGACGGGCTGTTCGCCGAGGAGGGCGGCCCCGACCTGTGGTCGCTGCTGGAGGAGGGCCGCAAGCCGGACGGGCCCGCCGAGGCGATGCCGGTGCTGTTCGCGGTCCAGCTCGGCCTGGCCCGCATGTGGAAGGCGTACGGCGTCACGCCCGGCGCGGTGATCGGGCACTCGATGGGCGAGGTCGCGGCCGCGGTCGTCGCGGGCGCGCTCACCCCGCAGGACGGCGTCCGGGTGATCTGCCGCCGGTCCCGGCTGCTGACCCGGCTGGTCGGCGGCGGCGCGATGGCGGTGCTCGGCGCGTCCGCGGACGAGGTCGCGCGGCTCGCCCACGACCTGCCCGAGGTGTACGCGGCGGTGCACTCGTCGCCGAAGCAGACCGTCGTGACCGGCGACGCCGAGCAGGTCGCGCAGGTCGTCAAGCGGGCCGAGGCCGAGGGGCGGCTGGCCCGGATGGTGCAGGCCGAGGGCGCCGGGCACTCCCCGCAGGTCGATCCGCTGCTGCCCGACCTGCGCGAGCAGCTCGCCGAGGTCGGCGCGGAGCCCGGCACCCCGCTCGCCGAGGGCATCAGGCTCTACACGACCGCGCTGGAGGACCCGCGCGCCTTCCTCGGCGCCGAGGGCGGGCTCGACGAGAAGGCCCGGCTCGACGCCGGCTACTGGGCCGAGAACCTGCGCAACCCCGTCCGGCTGACGGACGCGGTCGCGGCGGCGGCCGAGGACGGTTTCCGGACGTTCGTCGAGGTCAACGCCCACCCGATCCTCGCGCACGCGGTCGGGGAGACCCTCGACGGGACGGGCGCGCTCGTCACGCACACGCTCAAGCGGGCGCGGAAGGGCGAGGAGACCGACGACACCCTGACCTTCCACGCGCAGCTCGCCACGCTGGCCGCGCACGGGCACGCGATCGCACCGCCCGCCGACGGCCGCGTCGTGGACGTGCCGCAGTCGCCGTGGCGGCACGAGCGGCACTGGGTGGACGTGTCGTCCCGCGCGGCCGGCGGCCGGGACGAGCACCCGCTGCTCGGCGCGTACGTCGAGCTGCCGGGCGAGGACCGGCACGCCTGGCGCGCCGACGTGGGCCTCGCGGCGCAGCCGTGGCTGCGCGAGACCGTCGTGCACGGCCTGCACGCGCTGCCCGTCGCCGCGTTCGCGGAGATGGCGGTCGCCGCGGGCGCGATCGCGCTCGGGACGGACGCCGTCCGCGTCAACAGCCTGTGGATGGAGCGCCCGCTCGCGCTGTCCGAGCACACGACCGTGACCACGACGTTCGCGGAGGCGGAGCAGCGGGTCGAGGTGCACGCGCTGACGCCCGCGGGGACGTGGGCGCGGCTCGCCAGCGCGGACGTGGGCGACGACCACCGCCCGCCCGCCTCGCCCGCCGCGGGCGCGGCGACCGAGGTGGCGGGCGCCGAGCGCGGCAGCCGCCACTACCGGCTGCACCCCGAGGTGTTCGACCGCTGCCTGGCGGTGCTGTCCGCCGAGGTCGCGGCCGGTGACGGCAGCGTGTGGCAGGCCGAGACGATCGGCAGCCTGCGCGTGTACGGGCCGACGCACCGGGGCGGCCACGTCCAGGCGGAGGTCGTCCACGACGACGACGCCGTGACCGGTTCCGTGCGGCTCCTCGGCTCGGACGGTGAGGTCCTCGTCGAGGCCACCGGCATCGTCCTGCGCCGTGTGGAGCGCCATGACGTGCCCGTCCCGCTGGAGGACAAGCTCGTCCACCTCGTCTGGGACGAGGTGGAGGCGCCCCCGGCCAGCGAAGAGGGCGGTACCTGGCTGCTGCTCTCCGACGAGGACGACGCGCTCGCCGGAGCCGCCGCCGCGGAGCTGGAGGAGCGCGGCCGGACCGTCGTCCGGCGGCGCCTGACCGACCGGTCACTGGCGGACGAGCCGCTCGCCGGAGTGGTCCTGATCCCCTCCGCCGAGCTTGTGGACGAGGACCTCGTCCTCACGGTCGCCGAGGTGAGCCGGACTCTCCCCGACGGACCCCGCCTGTACGTGGCGACCCGTTCCGCCCTGCCCGTCCTGGACGGGGAGGCGGGCGACCCCGGCCACGGGTTCGTGCGCGCGCTCACCCGCGTCCTCGCCTTCGAGCGCACCGTCCAGCGGGCCACGCTCGTGGACGTCGACCGTCCGGCCGACCTCGTGGACGAGCTGCTCGGCGACGGCGAGGCGCGCGAGGTCGCGTGGCGCGGCGGCGTCCGGTACGCGGCGCGGCTCGCGCAGGCCGCCCTGCCGGAGCCCGCGGCCAAGCCGAAGCGGATCGTCCGGCGCGGCGGCGCCTACGTGATCACCGGCGGCTACGGCGGGATCGGCCTGGTCACCGCCCGGCTGCTGGCCGAGCGCGGCGCGGGCCGCATCGTGCTGTCCGGCCGCCGCGGCCCCGGCCCCGAGGCCGAGAAGGCCATCGCGAGGCTCCGCGAGGACGGCGTGGACATCGACGTCGTCCTCGGCGACATCGCCGCCCCCGGCACCGCCGAGCGGCTCGTCGCGGCCGCCGCGGAGGGCGGCGCGCGGCTGCGCGGCGTCGTCCACGGCGCCGGCGCCATCGACGACCGGCTGATCGCCGACCTCGGCGCCGAGGATCTCCACAGGGTGTGGACGGCGAAGGTCGAGGGCGCCCGGCGGCTCAGCGAGGCCACCTGGGACGCCGACCTCGACTTCTTCGTCACGCACTCCTCGGCCGCCGCGCTGCTCGGCTCGCCGGGACAGGCCGCCTACGCCTCCGCCAACGCCGCGATCGACGCGCTCATGGCCTGGCGCCGGGCGCACGGCCGCCCCGGAACGACCATCAACTGGGGCACGTGGTCCGAAGTCGGCGGCGCCGCCGACACCGCCGTGACCGTCATCGACCCGATCAGCCCCGCGGAGGGCGCCGAGGCGCTGGAGGCGCTGCTCGCCGCCGGCCGCGCCGAGACCGGCGTGCTCCGCTTCGACCCGGTCACCGCGGTCGGCCTGTTCCCCGAGATCCGCCGGATGCCGTACTTCGCGGCGCTGACCGAGGCCGCGGACGAGCGCGGCGCGGACGACGCGGGCGACTGGCCCGGCGTCGAGGCGCTGAAGGACCTCGACCCCGCCGCCGCCCGGGCCGCGATCGCCGCCCGCGTCCGGTACCGGATCGCGTCCGTCCTGGGCTTCGACCCGGAACGGCTGGACCCGGCCGTCCCGCTCACCGACCTCGGCCTGGACTCCCTGGTCGCCGTCCGGATCAAGAGCGGCGTCGAGCACGACCTCGGGCTGACCGTCCCCGCGTCCGTCCTGCTCCAGGGCGCCAGCGTCAACGTCTTCGAGGAATGGGCCGCCGGGGAGTTGGGCCTCGCGGACGCCCCCGCCCCCGCGCCGTCGGCGTCGTCCAACGCCGAGGCCGGCTACGTGATGCCGCGCGACGCCGCCGAACGGCTCGCCGTCCGGATCTTCGAGGACGTCCTCGGCCTCGACCGCGTCAGCGCCACCGCCGACTTCTTCGCCGAGCTCGGCGGCCAGGAGCACCAGGCCGACCAGGTCGTCGCCCGCGTCGCCGCCGAGCTCGGCGGCGAGGTCACGCGCGGCGAGCTGCTCGCCGTGCCGACCGCGGAGAACGTCGCCGCGTTCATCCGCGCCGCGGACGAGGAGGCGGCGCGGCAGACCGTCCGGCCGCTGAAGCCGTCCGGCGACCGCCGCCCGCTCTTCATCGCCCACCCGGCCGGCGGCACCACCGCCTGCTACCGCCAGCTCATCGACCTGCTGGGCGCGGACCAGCCCGTCTACGGCCTGGAACGGTTCGAGGACGCGCCCTCGGTCGAGGAACGGGCCGCCCGATACGTCGAGCACCTCCAGCGGGCCCAGCCCGACGGCGCGTTCCGCCTCGGCGGCTGGTCGTTCGGCGGCGTCCTCGCCTACGAGACCGCACGGCAGCTCCAGGCGGCCGGACGCGACGTCGAGTTCGTCGCCCTGTTCGACGCGGGCCTCCCGCTCGCGGTGGACGACGAGTCCGACACCCTCGCCCGCCGCTTCTCCGCGTTCGCCGACTACATCAACGAGACGTACGGCCTGGACGTCTCCCTCACCTACGAGGAGCTGTCCGGGCTGGACGAGGAGGCGCAGTTCGCGCTCGTGATGGAGCGGGCCGCGCCCCTGGTGGACCACATCCCCCCGGCGGCCCTCGCCCACCAGCTCACCTCGCACCAGGACACCCGCTCCCTGGAGGCGTACGAGCCCGGCACCTATGACGGACATGTCATCCTCTACTACGCGCCCGAGGAGACCCCCTGGGCGGTGCGGGACGCACGGTACGCGCTCGACGGGACCAACGGTTTCGGCGGGCTCTGCTCGAACCTGGAGATCGTCACCATCCCCGGTGTGCACCACCTGAACCTGCTCGACCCGCCCGGTGTGGAGGCCCTCGCCGCCCACCTGGAGGACCGGCTCGCCGGACGCGCCCCCGCGGACGGCGCCGCGCGCAGCGACCGGACGGCGGCCCCCGGCCCCGGCGCGAACGGCACCCCCGTTCCCGCCGCGTCCGGACGGCCCCGGGCCCGGTCCACCCACGCCCGCTGAGGGCTCGCCCACGACCCCTTTCCACGGAGGACACCCCCATGGCCCAGTCCGGCTCGTCCCACGACCTGCTCGACGCCGTACGGTCCGGCGCGAGCGGCCCCGAGCTGCAGGAGATCGACCTGCCGACCCGCTTCCGCGCCGCGTTCACGCGCAAGGAGGAGGTCGGGATCTTCGAGGGGCAGACCGACAAGGACGTCCGGCGCTCGCTCCACGTGGGCGAGGTGGACATGCCCGAGCTCGCGCCCGACGAGTGCGTGGTCGCCGTCATGGCCGCGGCGATCAACTTCAACACCGTCTGGTCGGCGATCTTCGAGCCGGTGCCGACCTTCGCCTTCCTGGAGAAGTTCGGCCGCCAGGGCTGGTACGGCGCCCGCCACGACCTCCCGTACCACATCCTCGGCTCCGACGGCGCCGGCGTGGTCGTCCGCACCGGCAGCGGCGTGAAGAGCTGGAAGGTGGGCGACAAGGTCGTCCTCTCCCCGTCCTACGTGGACGAGGAGGACCACGGCTCCTACGACGACGGCATGATGAGCGAGAGCCAGCTCGCCTGGGGCTTCGAGACCAACTTCGGCTCCCTCGGCGAGTACTGCATCGTCAAGGCCAACCAGCTCATCCGCAAGCCCGCCCACCTCAGCTGGGAGGAGGCGGGCTCCAACACCCTCTGCGCCGCCACCGCCTACCGGATGCTCGTCGGCTCGCACGGCGCCCGCATGAAGCAGGGCGACGTCGTCCTGATCTGGGGCGCCACGGGCGGCCTCGGCTCCTACGCCACCCAGCTCGTCAAGAACGGCGGCGGCATCCCCGTCGCGGTCGTCTCGTCCGAGGAGAAGGCCGAGATCGTCCGCGCCCAGGGCTGCGATCACATCATCAACCGCAACGAGCTCGACCTCGGCGAGCAGGGCCTCCGCCACCCCAAGGCCGGCCGCATGCTCGGCGAGGCCATCCGCCGCCTCGTCGGCGAGGACCCCGGCATCGTCTTCGAGTACCTCGGCCGCGAGACCTTCGGCGCGTCCGTCTACGTCGCCAAGCGCGGCGGCAAGATCGTCACCTGCGGCTCGTCCACCGGCTACAAGCACGACTACGACAACCGCTTCCTCTGGATGCGCCTCAAGAGCATCATCGGCTCGCACGGCTTCAACTACCACGAGGCCGTCGAGACCAACCGCCTCATCGGCCTCGGCATGATCCACCCGACCCTCTCCACGGTGTTCCCCCTGGAGCAGGCCGGCGACGCGACCCGCGCCGTCCAGACCAACCAGCACATCGGCAAGGTCGCCGTCCTCTGCGGCGCCGACGCCGAGGGCCAGGGCATCGACGACCCGGCCCTCCGCGAGCGCATCGGCGAGGAGCACTTCAACCTGTACCGCCGCTGACCCACCCCGCGTGGCGGGGCCGGCACCCCCGGCCCCGCCACGAACTTTTCACAAACGCTGCGTAATGGCTTGAGCACACATAGTGTTCTCGCATGCCCAGCAACATCCACGAGCTCCCCCTGGAGATGGTGCGCAACCGTCCCCAGCTCGTCCCCGAACTCCTCAAAAGCCTCGGCGTACCCATACCCGACGAACCCGCCACGCTGACGTCGGAGTCCTACGCCGACCTCAACCCCGCCGAACTCCGCTGCGACGCCACCGTCCTGCTCGGCGACCCCAAGAAACCCCAGCTCGGCATCGTCGTCGAGTCGCAACGACGCATTAACCTCGACAAGACCTACAGCTGGCCCGCCTACCTGACCTCCCTGCGCCTACGGCGCCGATGCCCGGTCATCCTCCTCATCCTCTGCCCCGACCCGGCCACCGCCCGCGGCTGCGCCACCCCCATCAAGCTGGGCCACCCCGAATGGGTCCTCACACCCCTGGCCATGTCCCCCGAGGACCTGCCCCCCATCACCGACCCCGCCCAAGCCGGACGCCTCCCCGAACTGGCCGTCCTCAGCGCCCCCGCCCACGCCGACGGCCCCCAAGCCCCGGCCGTCATCCAGGCCCTCGCCGGAGCCATCGACGCCCTCCCCGGTGACACCGGCCCGCTGTACTATGACTACGTACTGTCGCGGTTGTCTGACGCCGCCCGCAAGATCCTGGAGAAGACCATGGACCTCAAGAACTACGAGTGGCAGTCAGACTTCGCCAAGACCCACGAGGCCCGGGGTGAGGCCAAGTCGATCCTCCTCGTCCTCGACGCTCGCGGGATCGATGTTCCGGCCGAGATTCGCAGTCGGGTCAACGAGTGCACCGATCTTGAGCTGCTTGCGCGGTTGGTTCGGCGGGCTGCGGTGATCGAGAGTGCGGACGAGCTGTTCGACTGATCGTTGGGGGACGCCCCGTGCCGAGTTTCGGTGCGGGGCGTTTCGCTTCTAGGGGTCTAGGGCCTCGTGTTTTTCGTGGTCGCCGTTGGGGGCGGTGCGCAGGTCGGCTCGGAAGCGGCGGTTCAGGGCCAGGCGGGCCCGGCCCAGGCGGGTGCGGGCTCCGGGGGGTGTGACGCCCTCGGTGTCGGGACGGGCCAGGGGGATCGCCGGGGGCGGGCGCTCGTCCTGGATGGTGGCGAGGGCGGCGGTGTCCAGGGGGCGTTCCACTTCGATGTACTCGCCGCTGGGCAGGCGGCGGATCACGCCCGTTTCCAGGCCGTGGTGGGCGAGGTCGAGGTCGCGGCGCTGGAGGCCCAGGCAGATGCGGTAGGTGATGGCGTACGCGACGATCGGGCCGAGGATGATGGTGAAGCGGAAGAACCAGGTCGTCCAGAAGAGCGGGATCTGGAAGCGGTTCGCGATGACGTCGTTGCCGCCGGCGAGCCAGAGGACGCCGTAGAAGACGACGCCGCCGGCGCCGATGGCGGTGCGGACGGGGACGTCGCGGGGGCGGTCGAGCAGGTGGTGGATCTCGTGGTCGCCGGTGACCCAGCGTTCGAGGAACGGGTAGGCGGCGAGGCCGGTGAACAGCAGGCCGGGGACGACGAGGGCGGGGATGAGGACGCTCAGCGGCAGGGTGTGGCCCCAGGCGTTGATCTCCCAGGCGGGCATCATGCGGAGCGAGCCTTCCAGCCAGCCCATGTACCAGTCGGGCTGGGAGCCGGAGCTGATCGCGCCGGGGTCGTAGGGGCCGAACAGCCAGATGGGGTTGATCTGGAAGAACGTCGCGAGCAGGGCGGTGACGCCGAAGACCCAGAGGAAGTACGCGGTGGTCTTGCCGATGAAGACGGGGAAGAACTGGTAGCCGTACACCGTCCTGTTGGAGCTGCCCTTGCCGGGGAACTGGGTGTGCGTCTGCCGCCAGGTGAGGACGACGGCGTGCAGCGGGATGAGGGCGGCGAGGATGCCGGGGATCAGCAGGACGTGGATGACGTAGAGGCGGGGGATGATCTCGGTGCCGGGGAACTCGCCGCCGAACAGGAACATCATGAGGTAGGAGCCGACGAGCGGGAGCGAGGCGATGACGCCTTCGAGGATGCGGAGGCCGGTGCCGGAGAGCAGGTCGTCGGGGAGCGAGTAGCCGAACAGGCCGTTCAGCATGACGAGCATGAACAGGACGACGCCGATCAGCCAGTTCAGCTCGCGGGGCTTGCGGAACGCGCCGGTGAAGAAGTTGCGCAGCAGGTGGACGACGATGGCGGCGAGGAAGATGACCGTCGCCCAGTGGTGGACCTGCCGCATGAGCAGGCCGCCGCGGACGTCGAAGGTGATCTTCAGCGTGGACGCGTACGCCTCGCTCATCCGGACGCCGTGCAGCGGGCCGTAGGAGCCGTCGTAGAGCACCTCGTCCATGCTCGGCTTGAAGAAGAACGTGAGGAAGACGCCGCTCAGCAGGATGATCACGAACGAGTACATCGCGATCTCGCCGAGCAGGAAGCTCCAGTGGTCCGGGAAGGCCTTGCGCACGGCCTTGCGGAGGAAGGGCGTGCCGCCGAAGCGCTCGTCGACGGCGCGGCCCGCCGCGCCGAGCCGCGGGGGGACGCGGTCGCCGGAACCTGAGGGCACGTGATCACCTCACGCCTCGTTCGCTCGTGCCTTCACTGTCGCACCGGAGGGCGGGCCCGGCCAGGGGGACGTCCCCGCTGTGAAGTTCTGCGGTGGAATCGGCCGAAGCTGGTCGAAATCAGACCTAGACTTTGCGCCCCAGCGCGTATCAGGTCATGATTTGCCCCACATGGACCACGTAAGTAAGTAATTACCCCGTGTGTATGGCGCGCGACGCAGGGGGAGAGCGGCGGGAGGTACACGTGGCGGACGAGGGATCCACCGCTTACGGGCGCCCGTGGGCGGACATCCCCAGGGAACTGGCCGACCACATGCGCCCGCACCTCGACGAGGTGGCGGACGACATGATCCAGGAGATCCAGACGCGCGTCAGGGAGTACGACCGGCCGGGCGACGGCTCCTACTCGAGCACGTTGCGGACGGCCGTCGAGCGCGTCCTGCACTACTTCGTGGACCGGGTGGCCGATCCCGGCCACGACCCGAGCCCGGTCACCGACTTCTTCCGCGCGATCGGGCGGGGCGAGGCCGGCGAGGGCCGGAGCTTGGACGCGATGCAGACCGCGATGCGGGTCGGCGGCATGGTCGCCTGGCGGCGGATCACCGCGGGCGCGGACGCCCTCCAGGCGTCGCCGCGGATGCTCGGCTCCGTCGGCGAGGTGCTCATGCAGTTCCAGGACGAGCTGGCCGCGGCGGCCGCCGAGGGGTACTCGCAGGCGAAGGCGGCCGTGGCGGGCGAGATGCAGCGCCGCCGCAAGCGGCTGCTGGACCTGCTGTTCGCCGACCCGCCGGCCGCGCCGGAGGCGATCGCCGACCTCGCCGCCGCGGCGCACTGGCCGGTGCCCCGCACGGTCGCGGCCGTCGCGCTCGGCCGGCACCACCAGGACGCCCGGCACCCGGCGTTCCCGCCGGACGTCCTCGCCGACCTGACCCGCCGCACGCCGAGCCTGATCATCCCGGACCCGGACGGCCCCGGCCGCGCCAAGCTGGTGGACCGCGCGCTGGCCGGCACGCTCGCGGTGGTGGGGCCGACCGTCCCGGTCATCGAGGCGGCGCGGTCGATCCAGTGGGCCCGCAAGACGCTCGGGCTCGTCCAGCGCGGCGTGATCGACACCGAGGGCGAGGTGATCCGCAGCGTGGAGCACATGTCCACGCTGATCCTGTTCCAGGACGAGGAGCTCATCACCTCGCTCGCCGACCTGCGCCTCGCGCCGCTGGCCCACCTGCGGTCGAGCCAGCAGGACCGGCTCGCCGAGACGCTGCTGGCGTGGCTCCAGTCCGGCCGCAACGCCAACGAGGTCGCGATGCGGCTGCACGTACACCCGCAGACCGTCCGCTACCGGCTGCGCCAGCTGGAGGAGCTGTTCGGCGACCAGTTGCTGGACCCCGACCTGCGCTTCGACCTGGAGATCGTGCTGCGGGCCCGGGCGCTGCTGGCGGAGGGCGCCGGCGAGCACATCGTGTCCCCGGCCCGCGAGGTCGTCGGCGACAGCGGCGAGGTGGTCAGTTTCCGCCGGACCTGACCCGCAGCCCCTCGGCGGTGGCGACGCGCTCGGCCAGCCGGGTCTGGGCGTCGCAGAGCAGCCACAGCTCGCCCTCGTCGGCGGCGACGAGCTCCTCCAGGCAGCCGTTCAGCAACTGGTAGTCCGAGAGGGGGCCCACGCGCGTGGCCCGCAGGCTCCCGGCCGAGCGCTCGGCGTGCCATCCGGGCACGCACCTGATCACCGACATCGCCGCGGACTCCTTGGTCGCCCCATGGTAGGTCTACCGTAGGACGGCGGCCCCGCCCCCACAACGCGTTCGGCGATACCGAGTGTCCGGTTCCGGCAACCGTGCGTGACGGTGTGCCGGGTGCCGGGAGCCCCGCCTGTGTACCGTGTGGTCGTTCAGCGCAGTACGGAGCAGGGACGGGTATGCCGCGACCTCCCACGAAGGCCCAGGCGATCACTCGTGCGCTGGGCGCGCGGATCGTCGAGGGCGAGCTGGAGCCGGGCGCGTGGCTGCCGTCGGAGCGCGAGCTGGCGCGGGCGTACGGCGCCGACCGCTCGACCGTGCGGCGGGCCCTGCGGATGCTCGCCGATCAGGGGCTCGTGCAGGTCAGGCACGGCGCGGGCGTGCAGGTGCGGCCCGCGTCGCCGGTGCGGCGCAGCGCGTCCGACATCACCCGGCAGGTCGGCGCGTGGCGCGGCTTCCACGTGTCGGCCGGGGCGGACGGGCGCCGGCCGTTCACCCGGACCACCGTCGGCGAGGTCGAGGCGGACGCGCGGCTGTCGCGCCGGCTGGACGTCCCCGCCGGGACGCGGGTGCTGGAGCGGGCCCGGGTGCAGGGGCTGGACGGCGAGCCGCCCGTCCAGACGGCGACGACGTGGGTGGTGCCGGACGTCGTCGCGCGGATCCCGGTGCTGCGGCAGGTCGACACGGGGCCGGGCGGCATCTACTCGCGGCTGGAGGAGGCGGGGTTCCGGCTGCGGTTCGAGGAGGCGGTGACGTGCCGCCTGCCCTTGCCGGACGAGCGCGAGACGTTGCGGATCGGTTCCGAGCAGCCCGTCCTGACCCTGTGGCGCCGCGCGTACGACCAGGATGAGCGCGTGGTGGAGGTGACCCACCGCGTCGTGGTGGGCGACCGCCACGAACTCGTCTACCGATACGGCTCGGGGGCCTGACGTGAACGATGAGGGCTACGTGGACAACGTCGAGGAGCACGCCGTCCGCCAGGTCGGCACGCGCGTGGTGTACGAGAACCCGTGGATGACCGTCCGCGAGGACGAGGTCGAGCGGCTGGACGGGTCGCGCGGCATCTACGGCGTCGTCGACAAGCCCGACTTCGCGCTGGTGATCCCGGCGGAGAACGGCGGCTTCCACCTGGTGGAGGAGTACCGGTACCCGATCGGGCGGCGGACCTGGAGCTTCCCGCAGGGCACGATGCCGGGCACCCGGCGCGCGGACCCGGAGGAGCTGGCCCGGCGGGAGCTGGCCGAGGAGGCCGGCCTGCGCGCGGGGACGCTGCGCCACCTCGGCCGCCTGAACAGCTCGCACGGGACGAGCTCCCAGGCCTTCGACGCCTTCCTCGCGACGGACCTCACGGCGGGGGAGGCCGCCCGCGAGCACGAGGAGCAGGACATGCGGCAGCGGTGGGTGTCCCGGGCCGAGTTCAAGGCCATGATCAGGGACGGGTCGATCACCGACGACTCGTCGCTCGCCGCGTACACGCTCCTCGTCCTCGCCGAGGAGGACTCCTAGGCGCCCGGCTGCGGGGGGAGCGCCACGCGGATCCGGCAGCCGCCGGGGGTGTCGAGGACGGTGATCTCGCCGCCGTGCAGGTCGGTCGCCCAGCGGGCGATGGCGAGGCCGAGGCCGGTGCCGCCGCCGGGCGTCCCGGCGCGGGGCCCGGACGCGGCGCCGCGGGAGAACCGCTCGAAGACGCGCTCGCGCTCCTCCCGGGGGATGCCGGGGCCCTCGTCGGCGACCTCCAGCACCAGCCCGCCGGGGGTGCCGCCCTGGCGGGCGGTGACGGTGACGGGGCGGCCGGGCGGGCCGTGCCGGGCGGCGTTGTCGAGCAGGTTCGCGACCACCTGGTGGAGGCGGTCGCGGTCGGCGGTGGCGTGCAGGCCGGGGGCGACGTCGGACGTGAACGTCACGTCCGGGTGGCTCGCGGCGGCCTCCGCGGTGACGTCGGCGATGAACGCGGCGATGTCGAGCCGGTCCAGGTCGAGCGCCGCGGCGCCCGCGTCGGCGCGGGACAGGTCGAGGAGCTGGGTGACGAGCCGTCCGAGCCGCTCGGTCTGCTCCAGCGCGGAGTCGAGGACGTCGGGCGCGGCGGGCGTGACGCCGTCCGCGACGTTCTCCAGGACGGCCCGCAGCGCGCTGATCGGGGTCCGCAGCTCGTGCGAGACGTTCGCGACGAACTCGCGGCGCTGCCGGTCCACCTCGGCGAGGTCGGCGGCCATCCGGTTGAACGCCTGGGCCAGCTCGCCGACCTCGTCGCGGGAGGTGGCGCGGACGCGGCGGCTGTAGTCGCCGCGCGCCATCGCCCGCGCCGCCGCGGTCATCTCGCGCAGCGGCGCGGTCATGCCGTGCGCGAGGAGCTGGATCACGACGAGCGAGATGAGGACGCCGACCGGCATCGTCTGCCGCGCCCGGAACCCCAGCGGATATCCCCAGAGGACGATGAGGACGGCGACGCACGCCGTCACCACCACGACGACGCCGAACTTGACCTTGATCGAGCGCAGCGGGTCCAGCGGGCGCGGGAGCCTCGCCCACAGCCTGTGGACAACGGGCGCGGGCGGTCCCTCGGCGGTCACGCGGCGACCTCCAGGCTGTACCCGACGCCGTGGACGGTGCGGATCAGGTCGGGTCCGAGCTTGCGGCGCAGCGCCTTGACGTGGCTGTCGACGACGCGGGTCCCGGACGCGTCCGCCCAGTCCCACACCTGCTCCAGCAGGACGGCCCGGGTCAGGACCGTCCCGCGGTTGCGGACGAGGCAGGCGAGCAGGTCGAACTCGGTCGGGGTGAGGTGCACCTCGGCGCCGTCCCGGCGGACGCGCCGGGTCCGCGGGTCGATCTCCAGCGGCCCGGCGCGCAGCGGCCCGGCGGGCGCCGCGTCGGGCGCGGGCCGCTCGATCCGGCGGAGCACCGCGCGGATGCGGGCGACGAGCTCGCGCATGCTGAACGGCTTGGTCACGTAGTCGTCGGCGCCGACGCCGAGGCCGACGAGCAGGTCGGTCTCGTCGTCGCGGGCGGTCAGCATGACGACGGGGACGGGGCGCTCCGCCTGGACGCGGCGGCAGACCTCCAGCCCGTCGAAGCCGGGGAGCATCACGTCCAGCACGATGAGGTGCGGCTCCCAGCCGCGGGCCCGCTCGACCGCGGCGGGGCCGTCGGCGGCGATCTCGGCCGCGAAGCCCTCGGCGGCGAGGCGGTCCGCCACCGCCCGGGCGATCGTGGGTTCGTCCTCGACGACGAGGATGCGCGGTTCGTTCCCTCTCACGGGCCCGACTCTAGGAGCCGCGCATGTGTGCTCGATGCGCGAATTGTGGCGGAACGGTGAAGACCGCCGCGGCGGCTCCGCTCCCGGGCCTCGTTGACCGGGGCGGAGTCTCAGGCGCCGATCGGCCAGGTGTGGACGGGCTCGTTGCCGCGCATGTTGGCGTGGTAGGCGAGGGTCATCAGGCGCAGGGCCTCGTGGCGGGAGCAGCCGCGGGCCTCCTCGATCGCCCGGACGGTCCGGATCTGCCAGGCGGAGCCGGTCTGCCCGGTCAGGCAGCGCTGCTCGACGATGCCGAGCAGCCGGTCGCGCCGGGCGGCGTCCACGCCCCAGCGGTCCAGGCCCTCGTGGGCGAGGGGCAGGAGCTTGCGCAGGATGAGCTCGGACGCGGGAGCGTCGCCCATCCCGGGCCAGTAGAGGTTCGAGTCCATGCCGTCCCGGGCGGCGCGGTGCAGGTTCTCCTCGGCGGCGGAGAACGACATGCGGCTCCAGACGGGCCGGTCCTCCTCGGCCAGCATCCGGACGAGGCCGTAGTAGAACGCGCCGTTGGCGACGATGTCGGCGGCGGTCGGCCCGGCGGGCAGGACGCGGTTCTCCACCCGCAGGTGGGGGCGGCCCTTCACGACCGCGTAGATGGGACGGTTCCACCGGTAGATCGTCCCGTTGTGCAGGGTGAGCTCGCCCAGCTCGGGGATGCCGCCGGCGGCCAGCACGGCCTCGGGGTCCTCCTCGTCGCACAGCGGCAGGAGCGCCGGGAAGTAGCGGGTGTTCTCCTCGAAGAGGTCGAACACCGACGTCGCCCAGCGCTCGCCGAACCACACCCGCGGCCGCACGCCCTGGGTCTTGAGCTCCTCCGGGCGCGTGTCGGTGGCCTGCTCGAACAGGGTGATGCGGGTCTCGTGCCACAGACGGTGGCCGAACAGGTACGGGGAGTTGCAGCCCAGCGCGACCTGGGGGCCCGCGATCGCCTGTGCCGCGTTCCAGTAGGCGCCGAACTCGTCGGGGCTGACCTGGAGGTGGAACTGGACGCTCGTGCACGCCGCCTCGGGGGTGATGGAGTCGGTGTGCATGCGCAGCGGCTCGTCCCCGTCGATCTCGATGCGCATCTCCTCGCCGCGCGCGGCGAAGATCTGGTCGTTGAGCATCTTGTAGCGCGCGTTGGACGACAGCGTCTCCTCGCCGATGTCGGAGCGCCGCAGCGTCGGCAGGATGCCGATCATGACCAGCCCGCCGCCGACCTCCTGCGCGCGGTTGTCGGCGTGGTCGAGGTGGTCGCGGACCTCGGCCTCCAGCTCGCCGGTGCCCTCCCCGCCGAGCTCGCGCGGCGGGATGTTGATCTCCAGGTTGAACTGGCCGAGCTCGGTGGCCCAGGCCGGATCGGCGATGGCCTTGAGCACGTCCGCGTTGCGCATGAGGGGGTCGCCGAGCGCGTCGATCAGGTTGAGCTCGATCTCCAGCCCGATGTGCGGGCGGTCGAACTCGAACTGCGACTCGCCGAGCATGCGCGCCAGTACGTCCAGGCACCTCCGCACCTTGTCCCTGTAGCGGCGCCGATCCTCGCCGCTGATGCTGACCGAAGCCACGTCCCTGCCCATGTGTCCGTCCCTGTGCTTCGGGTGAACCGTCATAAAACGGGATGTCCCGGCGAGGGGGGGTAAAAACACGGCCTCCGTTTCGGGCCGCGTGACCATGACCGCCCGGCGGCGTGAGCGAACCACCGGGTGCGGTGCCCCCGGGACGTGACACGCTGTGATGAGCGGCGAGGTCCACCGTCGCCGCCGGTCACGGCGGCCACCCCCCGGACGGCGCCGGACGACCCCCCGGAAGCGGGCCAACGGAGGTGCCGATGCGGATGCGCCCGAGGTCGATCAGGGCCAGGGACACGCTGGTCGCCGCCGTGCTCGCGGTCCTGGTGTTCGGCCTCACGGCGGCCGGGATCGACACGGCGGTGCGGGGCGCGACCAAGGCCGACCTCCTCTCCGAGGTCCAGGTCGACGCGCGCCGCGCGAGCGGCGGCGTGCGCGACGGGACCCTCGCGACCCCGATCCCGGACGACACCGGCGGCCGCATCCTCGTGCAGGTCGTCGGCCCGGGCGGTCACGTCCTCGATTCCACGCCGGCCGCCGCGGGACGCGAACCGGTGAGCACACTCTGGCCGGACCGCAACATGCGCGTCCGCGACTTCACCGAGTGCCGCGGCGGCTGGCCGGGCGCCGACTGCCGGGTCGTCGAGGCGATCCGGGCCACCACCGCGCCCGACTCCGTCGTCGTGTACGCCTCGGAGTCCCTGCCGTCCTACCTGGTGAACGGGCTGCTCGAAGGGCTCCTCTCCGGCGGCGTGCTGCTGCTCGCGGCGATCGTCGCCTGGATCACCTGGCATGTCGTCGGCCGGACGCTCGGCCCGGTGGAGGCGATCCGCGCCCAGCTCGCCGAGATCAGCGCCAGCGACCTGAGCCGCCGGGTCCCCGAACCGCCGGGCCAGGACGAGATCGCCCAGCTCGCCCGCACCGCGAACGCGACGCTCGCCCGGCTGGAGGCGGCCGTGGGGCGGCAGCGGCAGTTCGCCTCCGACGCCTCCCACGAGCTGCGCACGCCGATCGCCGGGCTGCGCGCCAACCTGGAGGACGCGTCCATGCACCCGGAGGACAACGACCTGCGGGCCGTCGTCGACTCCGCGCTGCGCGACACCGACCGGCTGGAGTCGATCGTCGCCGACCTGCTGCTGCTCGCCCGGATCGGGACGGGCGGCACCGCCGCCCAGGAGTCGATCGACCTGTCCGCGCTGGCCGGCGCGGAGGTCGGCCGCCGCACCTTCGCGCTGAAGATCGACACCGAGCTGGCGTGCGGCGTCACCGTGCGCGGCGTGCGGATGCAGCTCGTCCGGCTGCTGGGCAACCTGCTCGACAACGCCGAGCGGTACGCCGACGAGCGCGTCGAGGTGGAGGTGACCCGCGCGGGCGGGCAGGCGCTGCTGACCGTCACCGACGACGGCGCGGGCATCGCCCCCGCCGACCGCGAGCGCGTCTTCGAGCGCTTCACCCGGCTCGACACGGCCCGCAGCCGCGGCGCCGGCGGGACCGGCCTCGGCCTGGCCATCGCCCGCGAGATCGCCGAGGCCCACGGGGGAACCCTCCGCGTCGAGGACCGCGACCACGGCACCCGCTTCGCCCTGCGCCTCCCTTTGAGCGCCCCTGAGGAGTGACCCGTGCTGGGGCTCCGGAAAGCGGAAAGGGCCGTCCACCGGGGGTGGACGGCCCTTCCCAGGGTGGCGCCCAGAGGTGCGGTGGGCGCCGGGAGAGTGGTCTGCGTCAGGCGCGGACGGCCTGGATCTCCAGCTGGATGTCGACCTTGTCGCCGAGGAGGGCCTTGTCGCCCTTGAGGGGCACGTTGAACTCGATGCCCCAGTCCTTGCGGTTGATCGTGGTGGTGGCGGAGAACCCGGCGCGCGTGCCGCCCCAGGGGTCCTCGCCGACGCCGTTGAACTCGACCTCCAGCGTCACGGGACGGGCGATGCCCTTGATGGCGAGCTCGCCGTCCAGGTAGTGGTCGCCGCCCTCGGCGCGGACGCCGTGGGTGGTGAAGGTGAAGGTCGGGTGGTTCTCGACGTCCAGCACGTCGGCGGTGCGGACGTGGGCGTCGCGGTCGGCGTTGCGGGTGTCCAGCGAGGCGACCTTGATCTCGGCCGTGGCGGTGGACTGCGCGAGCTCCTCGGCGATCTGGATGGCGCCGCTGAACTCGGTGAAGCTGCCGCGCACCTTGCTCATCAGGTGGCGGATCGTGAAGGTGACCTCGGAGTGCGCGGGGTCGATGTTCCAGGTGCCGGCGGTGAGGCCCGGGGCGGCGGTCGCGATGCTCATGGGAACTCCAGTGGCGCTAGTGATTGAACCTTCAACGACTTGGTCGAGGTTAGTTGAGGGTTCAAACACTTGTCAAACCCTCATTGTTCCCCTCCGGTCCCGTTCCTTCAATCGATACGGCCCAAGCCGTCACGCCCCAAGCCGTCACGCCCCGAGGCGTCCGGCCGAGGGGCCTGGCCAGTCCCCGACGCACAAACAGCCCTGCCTGTTTGTGCGTCGGCTACCCTTCCGCCATGTCCCTCCCCGAGCCGTCCTCCGGCCCGCCGCCCGACGCGGCGCCGTCCGATGCCGCGCCGTCCGGGACCGCGCCGTCCGGGACCGCGCCGTCCGGGACCGCGCCGTCCGGGACCGCGAGCGGGCGGGTCCGGCGGCGGCAGGAGGAGCGCACCGCCGCCACCCGGCGCCTCCTCCTGGACGCGACCGTCGCCTGCCTCGTCGAGTACGGGTACCACGGCACGACGACGACGCGGGTGGTGGAGCGCGCCGGCGTCTCGCGCGGGGCCCAGGTGCACCACTTCCCGACGAAGAACGAGCTCGTGCTGGCCGCCGTCCAGCATCTGGCCGCCCGCCGGGCCGCCGAGTTCGCCGAGCGGGGTCTCGGCGAGCTGCGCCGCTCGGCGGACCCGGTCGGCGACCTGCTCGACCTCGTGTGGGAGGCGCACCAGGGGCCGCTGTTCGAGGCGTCGATGGAGCTGTGGGTCGCCGCCCGCACCGATCCGGAGCTGCGCGAGCAGGTGGCCGCGTTCGAGCGCGTCGTGACCGCCGCGATCATCGAGGTGGCGCGGACGCTGCCGGTCCCGGACGACCGCGGCGACGTCTACCTGGTGCTGGAGACGGTCCGGGGGCTGCGGATGCTCCAGTTCGTCCACCCGGCGCCGGACGAGCGGGTCCGGGAGCGGTGGGAGCGGTCCAAGGCCCGCCTCCGCCTGATGGTCGGCGAAGGCGCCGGAACCTGAACCGGACGGCGGGGCGGCGAGGCGAACGGGGCCGGGTCCGGTTCGGGGCTGTGACGGAAACAGTCGAGGCTGTATGTTTCTGCGCATGACCGACGCGCAGTCCAACGAGCCGCGGATGAACACCGGCAACCTCGGCGTGTGGAGCGACCCGTTCGACTTCAAGGTCGAGCGCGAGCGCACGATCGCCTACGCCGCGGCGACCAACGACGGCAACTCCCGGTACACGTCGGGCGAGCTGGCGCCGCCGGTCTTCGCGATCGTGCCGGTGTTCGAGGGCATGATCGGCCCGCTGTTCACGGTGGTCCCCGACTCGCTGATCCCGTTCGTCGTGCACGGCGAGCAGGACATGGTCTTCCACCGGCCGATCACGCCGGGCATGGCGCTGGTGTCCCGCGCCAAGGTCACCGGCTTCGCGTCCAAGCGGTCGGGCACCACGGTCTCGGTCCGGCTGGAGACGCGGACGGACGGCGGCGACCTGGTCAACGAGCAGTGGATGGTGTCGTTCTTCCGCGGCTTCCAGGCGGGCGAGACCGTCGGCGAGCTCGCGCCGGCGCACGCGTTCCCCGAGGAGCTGCGGGACGCCGCGCCGTTCGCGGAGGTCGTCCAGCACGTGGACGACGACCAGACGTTCCGCTACGCCGAGGCGTCCGGCGACCCGATGCCCATCCACCTGGACGAGGAGTTCGCCAGGTCGGCCGGGCTGCCGGGGATCATCGCCCACGGCCTGTGCACGATGGCGTTCACCTCGCGGGCCGTGATCGAGTCGGCCGCCGCGGGGGACCCGGCCCGGCTGAAGCGCCTCGCCGTCCGGTTCTCCAAGCCCGTTCTGCCGGGCCAGGACGTCACGACGCGGATCTGGCGGGCGTCCGGCGGTGCCTACGCGTTCGAGACGACGTCCAGTTCCGGTGACGTCGTCATCAAGGACGGCCTGGCGGAGATCGGCGACTGACGCGCCGCTACGCCGGGCGGTGGATCAGTGGTCGCCGGTGACGGTGGCCACGGCGTCCGGGGCGGCCTCGGCCGGGCGGCGGTGCTCCAGCGCCGCGCGGAGCTGGGCGCGGCCCCGGTGGATGCGGGAGCGGACGGTGCCGAGCTTGACGCCCAGGGACGCGGCGATCTCCTCGTAGGTGAGGCCCTCGATGTCGCAGAGGACGACGGCGGCCCGGTACTCGGGGGCGAGCCCGTCCAGCGCCTTCTGGATGTCGGCGTCGAGGTGCTGCTCGTCGTAGGCCTGGGCGGGGCTCGGCTCGCGGCCCTGGAGCCGCTCCGCCGCGTCGTCGCCGAGCGCGTCGAAGCGGATGCGCTGCTTGCGCCGGGCCCGGTCCAGGAAGAGGTTCGTCGTGATGCGGTGCAGCCAGCCCTCGAAGGTGCCGGGGCTGTAGGAGGACAGCGAGCGGAAGACCCGGATGAAGACGTCCTGGGTCAGGTCCTCGGCGTCGTGCCGGTTGCCGGTAAGGCGGTACGCCAGCCGGAACACCCGCGTGGAGTGCTCGCTGACGATCTCCTCCCATGTCGGAGGAGTCCACGCCATCGCGCCTGCGCTCACCACTACCCCCGGTCTGATGCAGAATCGTTACTGCCAAGCATGCCGGTACCCGGATAAGAGCCGTGTAAGAAGCTCGGCACTGGCCGGAAACGGCGCCGCAACACGGTGGCCATTCGCGCGTCCGACGGCGTCCGGCATCCGTACTGATCAGCCGGAATGTGACCGATGTCATTGGACCGGACGTACAACAGCAATTGAGCATTCCGGGTGCCGTCAACGATGATCGAAGGACTCGTACCCCACCCCGAAACGCGAGGACGTGGCATGGCGCGAAGCTACAACCTGGCCGATCTTCTCGAAATCCTGGCCGCGGCGGGTCCGGACCGCCCGGCCCTCGTGGCCGGGGACGAGCGGCGCACGTACCGCGAACTCAACGAGCGGGCGAGCAGGGTCGGCCACCACCTCGCGGACGCGGGCGTGCGGCCGGGCGAGCACGTCGCGATCCTCGCCTACAACCGGGCGGAATGGATCGAGGCCATGCTCGGTGTCTTCAAGATCCGCGCCGTGCCGATCCCGGTGAACTTCCGCTACGTCGCCGCCGAGCTGCACCACGTCCTGTCCGACTCCGACTCGGTCGCGATCATCGGCGAGCGGGCGCTGCTGGCGAAGGTCGGGGAGATCCGCGCCGACCTGCCGCTGCTGCGCCACGTCGTCGTGCTGGAGGACGGGTCCGCCGGCGAGATCCCGGACGCGGTGGAGTACGAGAAGGCGCTGGCCGAGGCCGCGCCGGGCGACGACTTCCCGGAGCGGTCGAACGACGACCGCTACATCATGTACACCGGCGGCACCACCGGCTACCCCAAGGGCGTCGAGTGGCGCTGCGAGGACATCTTCTTCGGCGCGCTCGGCGGCGGGAACGTGCTGGGCGACCCGATCACGAGCCCCGAGGCGCTCGCGGCCAACGCCGAGCAGCCCGCGATGGCCGTGCTCGACTGCGCGCCCGTCATGCACGGCGCCGGGCAGTGGGTCGCGTTCATGGGCCTGTTCAGCGGCGCCAAGGTCGTCCTCTACACCGACCACGCCTTCGACGCCGACCGGGCGCTGCGCCTGCTCGCGGAGGAGCAGGCGAACGTGCTGATGCTCGTCGGGGACGTCATGGCCCGCCCGGTCGCGCAGGCGCTCGCCACCGGCGAGTACGACACGTCGTCGCTGTTCGCGATCGCGTCCGGCGGCGCGCCGCTCACCGAGGGAGCGAAGGACGCCCTCAAGGAGCACCTGCCGAACGTGATGTTCCTCGACAACTACGGCGCGTCCGAGACGGGCGCGTGCGGGCCGTCCGTCGGCGGGAAGGAGGGCACGGCGCGGTTCATGATGAAGCCGGGCATCACCGTCCTGGACGACGACCTCCGCGTCGTGCGGCCAGGCGAGATCGGCAAGCTCGCCCGCAGCGGCCACATCCCGCTCGGCTACTACAACGACCCCGCGAAGACCGCGTCGACGTTCTTCACCGACGCCGAGGGCACCCGCTGGTCGATCCCGGGCGACTACGCGAGCCTGGAGGAGGACGGCACGATCACCCTCCTCGGCCGCGGCTCCCTGATGATCAACACGGGTGGCGAGAAGGTCTACCCGGAGGAGGTCGAGGTCGCGCTGAAGGACCACCCCGACGTGTACGACGTCGTCGTGGTGGGCCTGCCGGACGAGCGGTTCGGGCAGCGCGTCGCCGCGGTCGTCGCGCCCCGCCCCGGCGCGACCGTCACGCTGGAGCAGCTGACGGAGCACTGCCGCGGGCGCCTCGCCGGCTACAAGCTCCCGCGCCAGATCCAGATCGTGGACGAGGTGCAGCGCACGGCCGTCGGGAAGTCCGACTACAAGTGGGCGAGGTCCGTGTTCGCCGACGCGGACGCCTGACCTCCCGCCGAGCCGTCCCCGTCCCGATCTGTGCCGGCGGGCCGGGACGAAACGCCCGCGAATCGCCGAGGTGCGCGAGACGCGGTCAAATAATGATTGGCCCGGCGGGGGCGTGCCTTGAGCGCTTCCGGGCGCATACCCTTCCCATGGACGGGAACCGGCTGATACCGCTCGCGCGGCGGTATCGCCTGCTGTCCGTGGTCGGCAGGGGCGGCATGGGCACCGTCTGGCGGGCCTACGACGAGATGCTCGACCGCGACGTGGCGGTCAAGGAGGTCCACCTCCCGGCGCGCATCACCGAGGCGGAGCGGCGGGTGCTGTGCCGGCGGCTGCTCGGCGAGGCGCGGGCCACCGCGGCGCTGCGGCATCCCGGCGTGGTCGCCGTCCACGATCTGATCATCGAGGACGGCCGGCCGTGGATCGTCATGGAGTACCTGGAGTCCCGGTCGCTGCACCGGGTCGTCACCGACGGCGGCCCCCTCGGCGTGCGGCGGGTCGCCGAGATCGGCTCCGCCGTCCTGTCGGTGCTGCGTGCCGCGCACGCGGCCGGGATCCTGCACCGCGACGTCAAGCCCAGCAACGTCCTGATCTGCGAGGACGGCCGGGTGCTGCTCACCGACTTCGGGCTCGCCGTCCATGTCGACCGGAGCCGGGAGGCGGCGGAGACGCTGGTCGCGGGCATCGAGGGCTCGCCCGCGTACCTGCCGCCCGAGCGCGTGCACGGCTTCCCGAGCGTGGAGGCGTCGGACCTGTGGTCGCTCGGCGCGACGCTCTACACCGCCGTCGAGGGGTTCTCGCCGTTCCTGCGCTGCCACGCGCTCGCGTCCATGATCGCGGTGCTGCTCGGCGAGTACGCGCGGCCGGTGCGGGCCGGGGCGCTGGCCCCCGTCATCGAGGGCCTGCTCCGCCAGCGTCCCGAGGACCGCCTGTCGAGCGAGGCGACCGCCCTTCTCCTGCGCGATGTCGCCGGACGGCGGCCGAGCGCCGCGGCGGACGCGGAGGCGTTCACGGCACCGCCCGTCCTGCTGCACCCCGCGCGGACGCACGGCGCGTCAGGGGCCGGCGGCACGGCGCATGCGCGCGTGACGAACCATGGGGGCCGTGGGGGCCGGCGGACGTCCGGCGGGCATCTGCGGCCCGGCGCCGTCCTCAGCGTGGCGGTGCTCGCGGCGCTCACGGCCGGGACGTGCACGTGGGCGGCGCGGTGGACGTCCATCGGCAAGAGCGACGCGGTGGCGCTGCACCCGGCGGCGGGCGTGACGGTCCGGACGCACCGGGTGGCGGGCGCCTACTCGGTGCGGATCCCGGCGGGATGGCGCGGCGAGCGGCACGGCGCCGTCACGGAGTGGAGGGACCGGAGCTCGGGTCAGGGGCTGCGCATCGCCCCGGCGCCGGGCGATCCGCTGTCCGGCCTCCGCGCGGCGGAGCGGAAGGCGGCGGAACGGCGCTATCCCGGGTATCGCCGGCTGCGGCTGGAGGCGGTGCCCGGAGTCTCCGGCGGCGCGGCGGAGTGGGAGTTCACGTGGAAGGGCGGGCACGCGCTGCGCGGCCGGGTCGCCGGATACGAGTTCTTCTTCTCCGCGCCCGAGTCCCGGTGGACGCCGGGTCAGCGGCTCTACGACCGGATCGTCGGGTCGTTCAAGCCGGAGCGGAGAAGGTGAGCGGGCCGGCTCAGGCGGTCTGCTGGAGCCGGAGCAGGAACTCGGCGTTGGACGCGGTCCCCTTCATCTTCTCCAGGAGCTGCTCGACGGCCTGCTGCTTCTCCAGGCCCTGGAGGGCGCGGCGGAGGCGCCAGGTCAGCGCGAGCTCCTCGGGGGACATCAGCAGCTCGTCGCGGCGGGTGCCGGAGGCGTCGATGTCCACGGCGGGGAAGACCCGCCGGTCGGCGAGGCTCCGGTCGAGCTTCAGCTCCATGTTCCCGGTGCCCTTGAACTCCTCGAAGAAGACGTCGTCCATGCGGGACCCGGTCTCCACGAGGGCGGTGGCGAGGATGGTCAGCGAGCCGCCGTTCTCGATGTTGCGGGCGGCGCCGAAGAACTTCTTGGGCGGGTACAGCGCGGTCGTCGCGACGCCGCCCGCCAGGATGCGGCTGCTGGACGGCGCGGCGAGGTTGTAGGCGCGGCCGAGCCGGGTGATCGAGTCGAGCAGCATGACGACGTCGTGGCCCTGCTCGACCAGGCGCTTGGCGCGCTCGACGGCGAGCTCGGCGAGCGCCGTGTGGTCCTGCGCCGGGCGGTCGAACGTCGAGTGCAGGACCTCGCCGCGGACCGTCCGCTGCATGTCGGTGACCTCTTCGGGACGCTCGTCGATGAGCACGACCATGAGGTGCACGTCGGGGTTGTTCTGGCTGATCGCGTTGGCGACGGCCTGGAGGACCATCGTCTTGCCGACCTTGGGCGGCGACACGATCAGGCCGCGCTGGCCCTTGCCGATCGGCGCCACGATGTCGATGACGCGGGTCGCGAGCGCGCCGGTGTCGAGCCGGAGCCGCTCCTGCGGGAACAGGGGCGTCAGCTTCGCGAAGTCGGGCCGGTGCGCGGCCTCCTGCGGGGTCACGCCGTTGACCGTCTCGACGGTCGCGAGGGCGGCGAACTTGTCGCGTCCCGACTTCGGCGGCCGGGCGGTGCCGGCGACGGCGTCGCCGGGGCGGAGGTTGAAGGTCCTGACCTGGGCGAGCGACACGTGCACGTCGTCCGGGCCGGAGAGGTAGCCGGAGGTCCGCACGAACGCGTGCTTGTCCTGGACGGCGAGGATCCCGGTGAACGGGACGGCGGGCGCCTCGGCGGCCGGTCTGTCGGCGGCCGGGCGGCGGCCCTGCGGGGCTCCCTTGCGGGCGCCCTGCGCGGGCACGGCGGCCCTGGGCTTGTGTTCGGTGATGGTGGAAGCGGACATGGGGGTCCCTTCTCAGGTCCGTGCGGAACGCTCCGCGCGGCCTGGAGTCGACGTCCGCGTACGGCGGCGGAACCCGCGGCCTGTACGCGAGAGGAATGCGAGAGAAGCAGCTCGGTTCACCGGGCTGAGATCGGCTCCCTTGTGCGGCGGCCCGGACGCGAGAACCGCGCTGCCGAGCCGGTGATCACCGGGCGCTCAGATGGCCCGGGCGGGGAAAGGGGCGCTTTCGCCGTGGATGACGGAAAACCGAAGGCGCTGCCTCGACAGTACAGCACCGCGGCTCCGATGTGCATTCCCGGAGGTGAGTGATTGTTTTCGGGCCGCGGGGCGCCGTGGTCACTTCCCTGCCGCGGTGGTCGGTTCCCGCCGCGGTGGTCAGCTCCCCGCCGGGCTCACCGAGACGACGCGGAAGCGGGCCCGGTCGACCACCGCGTCCTCCAGGCAGCCGCGCATCCGGCGGAGCGCGTGCTCGCCGAGGGCGGGCCGGACGACCAGCGCGTACCGGCCGCCGCCCAGCGGCACGGTGCCGCCGCCCTCGACGTACGGGCGGGTCGAGCCGCGGCAGTACTCCCACAGCCGCGTGACCAGCGGGTCCGGTGTCGCTGCGCCGGTGCTGCCGCGCGTGTCGGCCTCGATGACGACCGTGCTCGCGGCGGCGGCCACCGGCCGGTCGGCCCGGTCCTGGGTGCGCTCGGCCAGCTCGTCCACGGCGAGCCACGCGACGGCCAGCGCCGCCAGGACCGCCGCGGTCGCCCGCAGCCACGCCTTCGGGTCCGGGCGGAGCGGCGCGAGGTCGGGGGCCCCGGCCAGCACGCCCCCGGACGGCGGCGTCAGCGCGTCCGGCAGCCGGACGGCGGCGCTCCCGTGACCGGTCCGGACGAGCGCCGTGGCGAGCCGCTCCACCAGGGCGGCGATCCCCGACACGATGATCCCGGCGCCCAGCAGGACCGGGATGAACACGCGGTAGGCGTCCTCGCCGGGCTCCAGCCAGCGGAATCTGGGTGCCGCGTCCTTACCGGCGGTGCCTCCGGACGGCTCGCCATAGGCCGCGCGTTGCAGCGGGACGGCGGCGAGCCGCGGCGCCGCGGCCGGGCGGCCCGTCCCCTCGATCAGGTCGGACAGCCGCCGCTCCATCCGCGCGAGCCGCCGGGCGCCCGCCACCGCCAGCAGCACCACCAGGGCGACGAGCAGCAGCTCGCCCGCCATCAGCGCCCGCTGCCACTCCCAGCGCGCCAGGTAGATGACCACGTACGCCGCCGTCCAGAAGACGACCGCCGCGAGCCCGAGGTAGGTGACCGCCCTGAGGAAGCTTCCCCTCATGCGACCTCCTCCCCCTGCCTCGGAGTCGCGGGAAGGGCCTCGACGCGTCCGGTGTCGCCGTCCACGAGGAGCTCCGTGCCGGGCGGGAACCGGTCGAGCGCACCGCGCAGGCCGACCACCGTCGGGACGCCGAGCTCGCGGGCCAGGATCGCCAGGTGCGACAGCGGGCTGCCGGTCTCGGCCACGAGCCCCGCGAGGGACGGCAGGTGGACGGCCAGCGCGGGCGCGAGCGTCCGGACGACCAGCACCGATCCGGGCGGCGGGGCGTCCGGGCCGGTGGCCGCCGGCCCGGATCCGCGGCCACCGCCCGCGGGACGCGCGCCGTC